>SFOF01000031.1 GCA_004552515.1 Clostridiales bacterium | reverse complement strand
CGCGGGCCGCGCCGCTGCCGAACACGACCACCTTCACGCCCAGCTTCTGCGCGCGGGCGAAGGTTTTTTCAAGGTAGGCGCGGATGGCCTGCTCGTCCACCTTGTCGCCGACCACTTTCAGGTCGCCGGGGAGCATGCCGTTGCAGGCCTCGACGCGGATGGGCGCGGCCTGAACCTGGGCAAGCACCTTGTCGTACTCCTCGTCGGTCAGGCTGCTCAGCCACGCGAAGCCGCATTCGATGAATTCAAAGCCCAGCTCAGCCGCCTGGCCGATCTTGTCCGGGCCGGTGCAAACGCCAAGACGAATCATGTGTGTGTCCTCCTGTCTGCAGGTAAACGCCGGGGAGGCGACTTTGCGAAAAAGCGGCCTCCCCACGCGATATGATTACTTGTTGCCGTAGGTGCCCTCGGTGTCCAGGGTGATGCTCACGTCCTCCTTGCGGCGGGAGGTGGCGCGGCGCTTGTTGAGCTCCTCGAGGAAGCGATCCTCGTCCAGAGGCAGCTCGATGGTCTCGCCGGTCCAGCTGGACAGGTACATCGCGTTGGCCAGGGTCAATCCGCGGATGCCCTCCACGCCGGAGGCGACCAGCGGCTCGCCGCTGAGGATATGCGCGGCGAAGGCACGCAGCACCTCGACGTGCTGGGGATTGAAGCCGTCGGTCTCGACCTCGATCTTCTCGCACTTGGGGGTGCCGAAGCCGTTCTTCCAGGTTTTGGAGAAATCCTGCTCGAACATCTCGAGCTTGTACATATACAGCTCGTTGTTCTCGACGACCAGCTTGCCGCCGTCCAGCGTCACCTCGAAGCGGTTGGTGCCGGGGCAGTCGCCGGTGGTGGTGATGAACACGCCGGTCGCGCCGTTGGCGTATTCGACGTAAGCCGTCACGTCGTCCTCAACCTCGATGTCGTGCCACTTGCCCTCCTTGCAGAACGCGCGCACCTTGGTGGGCATGCCGCAGATCCACTGCCACAGGTCGAGATTGTGCGGGCACTGATTCATCAGCACGCCGCCGCCCTCGCCGGACCAGGTGGCGCGCCACGCGCCGGAATCATAGTAGCTCTGGGAGCGATACCAGTCGGTGATGATCCAGTTCGTGCGGCGAATCTGACCCATCGCGCCGGAATCGACGATTTCCTTCATCTTGCGGTAGACGCAGTTGGTGCGCTGGTTGAACATGATGGCGTAGGTCGCCTTGCTGCGGGCGGCCAGCTCGTTGACCTCGCGCACGGCCTTGGTGTAAACGCCGGCAGGCTTCTCGCTCAGCACATGGATGTCGCGCTTGAGCGCCTCGGTCACATAGACCGGATGGAAGTAGTGGGGCGTGGCGACGATGGCCGCGTCGATCTTGCCGCTGTCCAGCATTTTGATGGCGTCGTCAAACTGTTCCGCGTCCGGGCAATTCTCCTTCGCCCACTCCAGGCGCTTGGGGTTGACGTCGCACACAGCCGCGAGCGTCATGCCGGGCACCTTGCCCGCCACGATGTTCTTCGCATGGCCGCTGCCCATATTGCCGATGCCGATGATGCCGACTCTTACCGTTTCCATACTCCGTTTCCTCCTTCAGCAAAGCCGATGTCCGTCAGAACCGTTTTGATCGCCGTCACCGCCGCATTGAACGCGGTCAGCGAATCGGGATAGGTGAATTTGTGCTCGACCTTTTCGTCCTGCAGCGCGTCAAGGCCGCTGAACACGGTCAGATGCGGCTCGATGGTCAGCGTGACGTTCTCGCCGTTCAGTCTGTCCAGCAGCTTGGGCAGATCGCCGTCGCCCATGCCCGCGGGCACGACCGCGCCGCTGCCCAGCACGGCGTCCTTGATATGCATATAGGTGATGTATTTTTCCAGCTTCGGGAAGGCCTCGATGGGCTTCACGCCGCACTGGATGAAGTTGGCCGGATCGAAAATGCAGCCCATGCGGTCGCCGTAGACCTGCATCAGATCGACGCAGCGGTCGTCGATATCGCCGTAAATGCCCTTTTCGTTCTCATGGCAGAGCTTAACGCCGGCCTTCTCGGCCAGATCAAGCATTTCGCCCAGCTGATCGATGACCTTGCCGCGCCAGTCGGCCGGTTTTTTATCGCCCTCCTTGGGCATGAAGAAGCTGAACATACGGATGCGCTCCGCGCCCAGCATATTCGTAATTTCAAGGCCGCGCTTAAAGGCCTCGCGATGGGGCGCGAAATCCTGCTCGATGGGATATTTTCCATAGGGCGAGCCGAGCGCGGAGAGCTTCACGCCCGCGCCGTCCAGCTTTTTCTTCGCCTCGCGCACATCCTCGTTCGTCAAATCAGCGCAGGACTTGCCGTCCACGCCGCGCAGTTCAATCAGAGAAATCCCGTTGTTTCCGAGCGCCTCCAGCTGAGAAGCGAGCATTTTATCCGCTTCGTCGGCAAAGGCGGACAGCCGGTAGCTGGCCATGGTGCGTTCCTCCTTCGTTTTACACCAAATCGGTGAAACATTGCTTATAGTATACCGTTTTGGGCGCGCCGCGTCAATAAAAAACGGCGCTTTTTTATGCCTGCTCCGCCGAAACATCCCCGTCTCTCGGAGCGGCCATGGTGTATTCGCGGATGGTGCAGTGCGCCAGCAGCTTGTTGGCGAACGCCATCATCACGGCGCGGATGATCTGATCCTCCATGCACGCGCCCGCCGCGGGGATTTCCTCATGGCGGAACACGCTGCGGATGGTCATCTCCATCTCCGCGCAGAAGCGGTTGTAGGCCTCGACGTTTTCGTATTTGGCCAGCACGGTCTGCATCATCGTGGACAGCTCCGCGATGGAAAAATCCCGCTTGAGCGTACAGATGACCACCAGGCGCGCCAGCTGCCGCACGCCGTAGCGCTTTTTGACCGGCGCAGGGATCAGCTTCATCTTAACGTAATTGTTGATCATGCTGGCCGTCAGCAAATGCCCCTCGCCCTCGACGTCCAGCGCCGAAAGATGCCGCTCGATATAATTGACCACCTGATCGGCATACAGTTCAACATCGGGCATTTCCTCCCAGCGCGGACAGTGGAAGTCCAGCAGCCGCTTGCGGATCTCGCTCATGAATTCCTTCACCTCACTGTCTTTCATTTTATCAAATTTGCCTCGGAATTGCAACGGTCATTTTGCGCAATACCCGTTGACAAACATCGTCAGACCTGATAATCTAATACAGAATACTAGATGAAGTTTCTTTTTCTGCGCTTCCGCGCGCGTCCGATAATCTTTTTTCCGAAACGGAGGGACATTTCATGAGTTTTGAAATCATCACCGATTCCAGCGCGAACCTGCCCATCGAAATGATTGAAAAATACCGCCTGCACATCATCTCGCTGATCCTGCGCGACGGCGAAAAGAGCGGCTACAGCTTTGAAAACGGCCATCCGATCGACCCCGTGCCCTATTACCGCCGTATGCGCGATGAAAACGCCGCCTTCACCACCTCCTGCATCAACGTCTCCGAAGCGCTCGAGCAGATCGAGCCGCTGGTCAGGGCGGGCAGCGACGTATTGTATCTGGGCTTTTCCTCCGGCCTGAGCGCCACCAGCCACAACGTGCTCATGGCGCTGGACGAGCTGCGCGAGCGCTATCCCGAACGCAAGATCATGGGCTGCGACACGCTGGCCGCCGCCATGGGCGAAGGCCTGATCGTCGCGCTGGCCGCCAGAAAACGCGAGAGCGGCGCGTCGATTGAGGAAACGTACGCCTGGGTTGAGGAAAACAAGCTCCATTCCTGCCACTGGTTCACCGTGGAATCGCTCAAATATCTGCGCCGCGGCGGCCGCATCTCGGCCACGAGCGCCGTTGTGGGCAGTCTGCTCGACATAAAACCCGTGCTGCACGTCGATAACGAGGGTCACCTCATCGCCATGGACAAGGTGCGCGGTATGCGCGCGGCGGTCAAGTCGCTCATCGCCCATATGCGCGAAACCTGGTCTGGCGATCCCGACAGCCCCGTGTTCATCAATCACGCCGACAGCCCCGAGCGCGCTCAGGAGCTGGCCGAGCGCGTCCGCAGCGAGTTCGGCGTGCGCGAGATCGTCGTCGAGCCGCTCGATCTGGTCATCGGCGCGCACTCCGGCCCCGGCACGCTGGCGCTGTTCTTCATGGGCAGCAAGCGGTAAAAGCCTTATAATTTCAGCCGTCCCCTGCCGCTTTTCGGCGCGGACGGCTTTTTCATGCGCGCTTTTCAACCGGCGGTTGAAAATCATCGCCCGCGCGCCCATTGCGCCGCCGCGCTTTTCAGTGTATGATAAGAGCAAAAAGGGAGGGACGACGCATGATGACATTCTTCGGCAAAACCGTGCGCGCGCTGCGCCTTGAACGAAACCTCACGCAGGAGCAGCTCTCCGGCGCGCTGAACATATCCCCTCAGGCGGTCAGCAAGTGGGAGCGCGGCCAGGCGCTGCCCGATCTTCCGCTCATCCCCGCGCTTGCCCGCGCGCTGAACGTCACCGCCGACGCGCTCTTCGGCATGGACGCTTCCGCGCGGGAAATCGAAGCGCTCCGCGATCGAGCCATGGCGCTCGTCGAGAACAATCCTACCGAAAGCCGCCGTATTCTCAGCGAGGGACTGCAAAAATACCCCGCCGCCCCCGCGCTGCTGCGCGCCCTGCTCTATGCCGGGAACTATAAAACACATCCGGACGACACGCTGGAGACGGCCCGCCGCCTGACCGCCTGCGCCCGCGACGATGCCGACCGCTATGACGCGCTGCGCTTCACCGCCTACGCCCTCGCCGCAAAGGGCGATGAAGCCGCCGCGCTCGAGGCCGCCGAAAGCCTGCCCGATCTCACGTTCACGCGCCTGACCGAGCTGGCCTTCCTGCTCAGGGGCGAGAGCAGGCGCGAGGCCGCCGAAAAGCAGGCGCGCATATCGCTCGAAAACCTGCTGCAAATGCTCGAGCAGGCCGCCGAAAGCGACGAAGCCGCCGGACGAACGGAGCGCGCCGCCAACCGCCGCGAAAAGGCGCTCGCGCTGCTGCGTGTCATGCAGGACGAGCCGTATGCCGGCGAGCTGGCCGTGTACGTCCGCTTTTTCGAGGGGCGCTTAAAGCGCTGAAGCCTGCCACATACACAAAAGCGCCGAAGCCGCCGCGCGGAGCATCCGGCGCTTTTTGTCTGCCCTTTTCAGTCCTCCGTCAGCGGATGTGGCGCTTTCGGCAAGCGCTCAAACTGCGCCGTCCAGTGAGAATAGACGATCTCGCCGCCCTCCCGCTCCAGCGCGCGCAGCCGCTCACGCGAGCGCTCGTACGCCCGCGCATCGAGACATGCGCCGGGCAGACGCTCGAAATTGACCGGCGAATAAACGCTGTCCGACGGAAAGATAAACCGGCGGCCGCCGACCGTCACGTCCAGCCCCAGCAAATTGGCCGTATGCCCGGGCAGCGTCAGCACGCGCACGCCGCGCATCAGCTCGAAATCCCCACCCGCGCGCACCGGATGATACGCCTTAACCGGCAGCATGAGCCGCTCCCACAGCGCGCCCCGCCGCCGTTCGGCGCGTTCGCACGCATATGTCAGCGCCGCCGTCCAGTCCTCGGCGGGCACATAGACGTCCGCGTGCGTCAGCAGCGGCAGCGCGCCGAAATGATCGCCGTGAAAATGCGAAATCACCGCCGTTCCCACGTCTCCCGCCGTCATGCCCAGACGCGCCAGCTGCGCCTCGAGCGTCTCGCCGGGGCCGGCGGTCAGCGCGGGATCCTCCGCCGCGCAGCCCAGATCGAAGAGCAGATTGCCCTGCTCATGGCGGATGAGCAGCGCCCAGACCGGTACACTCGTCCGCCCCGAGGCCGACGCGTCCAAAATCCGCGCGTCCACGGCATAGCGTCCCAACGAAAGCGCATAGAGCTTCACAGCATTTCCTCCCTTTCTGCCCCCGCGCCCGTGCGGAACCGCGAGGGCGACAGACCGGTGTGCCGCTTGAACAGGCGGCTGAAATAGAGCGGATTGGCATAGCCCACGGCGAAGGCGATTTCCGAAATGTTCATCGTCGTGGACACCATGAGATCCTTGGCCTTGTCCAGCCGCAGCCGCGTGACATAGGCGTGCGGCGAAAAGCCGGTGTATTCGCGGAAGAGATGGATGAAGTGATATTCGCTCAGGCCGCACTGCATCGCCAGATCGGAAACGGAGAGCGGCTCGCCGCAGTGCAGGTGCATCTGCTCGATCACGCCCGACAGCCGCCGCGAACGATGCGAGTCCTCCGCATTTTCCCGCAGCAGCCGCTGCCGCGCGAAGGCGGAAATCAGCGTCATGGCGTGCGCCGTGCAGACCATCTCATAGGGCCGCTGCCTGAGCTGAAGCTCGCGGATCATCAGGCTGTACTGCTCGCGCACCTCGGGCACGCAGCCCACGCTCGTCACGCGCGCGTCGATCCCCGCCCTTTTGAGCAGTTCGGACACGCCGCTGCCGGTAAAGTGCAGCCAGTAGACCTCCGTGCGCTCGGCGGCGACGTGCCGGTAATGCTGGCTCTCGCGCGGCCTGTAGAGCACCAGCGAGCCGACCGGCGCGCTGATCTCCTCGTCGCCCTCGCGCAGCACGAGCCGCCCATGCCAGACATAGAGCAGCAGATAGTCCGACCGGCCGCGCGGCCGCACCGTCGTGGTGTCCACGCTGCCCGTCGCCTGATAGCCGCAGTTGTTGACCAGCAGGTATTCGTCGCTCACCCGGTCGCTGCGATACAGATTGCCGCCGTTGATCATTTCCATGCCGCCGTTTTGCAGCTCCATGCCCGCTCACCCGCCTTTCGCTCTCCTCCTCATGATATACGCGCCGCGCTGCGCTGTCAAGAAAAAAATCGCAATATTGTGCATGGAAACGCACGATTGTGTATTGGAATCGGCGGCCGAAGTTGGTATAATGGAGACAGGTTCAAAAATGATATTTCCGGAGGTTTTCAGCATGGCAGACAAAAACACCGTCGTAACCATCCGAAATGATAGACTGACCGTGGCCGTCAAAGCGCTGGGCGCGGAGATGACCAGCGTTAAGACCGCCGGCGGAACCGAGCGGCTCTGGCAGGGCGATCCCGCCTGGTGGAGCGGCCAGGCCCCGCTGCTCTTCCCCGTGGCCGGCTCGTTCAGGGACGACGAGTACATCCTGAACAATAAGACCTACCATATGCCCAAGCACGGCTTCGCCAAATACCGCGTGTTCGACGTGGAGGCGCAGGACGAGGATTCCGTCACCTTCCTGCTCGCCGGCGAGAATGCCCGCCACGAGGGCTTCCCCTTCGACTACGAGCTGCGCGTGCGCTACGCCCTCGAGGAGAACCGCATCAAAATCGACTATACGATCGCCAATCTGGGCGACAGTCCGCTGTACGCCTGCATCGGCGCGCACGAGGCCTACGCCTGCCCGGACGGCGTGGACAGCTACGAGATCGCCTTCGACGAGGACGAGGGCGGATACGTGGCCAACAGCCTGTTCGAGCGCGGCTGCCTGTCGCGCAAAAGGGAGAACATCGCGCTTCAGAACAACGCGCTGCCTCTCCATGCCGCCGACTTTGAGGGCACCACGCTGACCTTTCTGACGCTCAAATCCCGCGGCGTGACGCTGCGCCGCAGAACGGGCGAGAGGATTGCGCACGTTGACTATGCCGGCTTCAACTACCTGCTTTTGTGGACGATTCCCGGCGCGGGCTATATCTGCATCGAGCCGTGGAGCAATCATCCCGATTTCATCGATACGAACAAGCAGCTGCCGGCAAAGCCCGGCGTGATTCCCGTCGCCGCGCATGACACGGCCACACGCACCCACACGCTGACCATCTATTAAAGCGAGTAAAGTGAGGAAACCGCCATGACGACGCTGACCGTCACGCGCCCTGACTTCCCGACGCTTTTCGGCGGGCTGGGCTTCCACAACAGCGAGGCGCTGTTCTACCGCCTGTGCGAAAAGGAGCAGTTCGATCAGAAGATCGGCAAATGCTATCGCGAGCTGTCGCCCGGCTTCATGCGCACGTTCGGCGGCTATGCCAACTGGACGAAGGAGAGCATGGACACGTTCGCCGACTATTACGAGCGAATGCAGAAGGTCACCGACACGCCCATCTACCTCGCCTGCGCCAAGGGACAGCTCCACTTCAGCGACGAAGCCCGCCGCGAATACGCCGAGAACGTCGCGCGCAATCTGGAATATCTCATCAAGGAGCGGAACGTCCGCCAGATCCGCTATTACTGCTTCTCCAACGAGCTGTCCATGAACGACAACAACGGCCTTGCCGCCGATCTGCCGCTGTTCCAGAAATACCACGAATACCTCTACGAGGCCTTCGACCGGCACGACCTGAACATAGGGCTGCTGGCCACCGACGCGTCGGGCGAATCCAACTGGCCCACGATGGACTACGCCGTCCAGCACATGAAGCGCGTCACCGAGGACTTCTGCCTGCATATGTACATGACGCGCTTTCTGCCCGGCGACATTGATATGTATCCCTGGTTCTTCGATCTCTGCCGCGAATACGTCATGAAGGCCATCCGCTGCGACGGCAAGCGGCTGATCCTCGGCGAGCTGGGCGTGCGCCATATGCGCGAGGAGGACGGTCAGCTGCGCATGGACGATTTCGTCCATCTGCCCGGCGTGATCAAGGACGTAAACGCCTTCAACTATCACGGCGACGGCCCGCTGGGCGCGATCATGTACGCCGAGGCTGCGCTGGCCGCGATCAACGCCGGCGTGTTCGCCATCTCCATCTGGACGTTCTGCGATTATCCCGACCCCTACGTCTGCCACTACGCAGAGCACGACGAATACGCGCGCAAATGGGGCGAGTGCGAACGCTTCATTTCCCAGACGCAGGACACGAAATACAACAAGTGCGGCCTGATCAAATGGGAGGACGACGGCGATTATTCCGTGCGCGAGAGCTACTGGTGTCTGGGGCTGCTCGCCCGCTACGCCCGCCGCAACAGCAAGGTGCTGGATATTCAAAACGACGATCCGCTGCTGCGCACGCTCGCTCTGCTCAATAAGGACGGCACGCTGAGCGTGTTCGTCATCAATCGCCATGAGGACGCGCGGGAAATCGCGATCGATCTCCGGCTCAGGCACATCGAGAAGCAGCCGCCGCTGCGCGTTTATGAGTTTGAAGCCGCGCATCCGCCGGTGAACGAATTTGGCGATTTGCAGGAGCCGTCCTGCACGCTTGGTCACGAAAGCGGCCGCTTTGCCTACGCCGTAAAGCCGCTCTCGCTGACCGTGTTCACCACCGACTATGTATGCCGCGAGGACGTGCCCGCCGAAAACGTGCGTCTCGAGGACGGCGTGCTCAAATGGGACGCTGTCCATGACGATCAGCACGGCTATTACCGCGTCTATCGCGGCGAAACGCCCGATTTCACGCCTGACCGCACGCATCAGATCGCCTCGACCATCGCCGAGACGCTCGAGCTGAACGCGCGCTATCTGGACGACGCGGCCATCCGCACCGTGCCCGGCGCATTCTACAAGGTGCTTTCCGTCGGCAAACGCCGCTGACGATTGCAATATTCCAACAATTCCAAACCGACTTCAAGAAAAGAGGACAACCGCCCATGACCCTTCTTGAAAGGCTCCAAAATCTCAATCCCGAATTGAAGCTCTATTCCGTCCGCGACGCGGCCTTCAAAAAGTACGGCCGCCTGATCGAGGACTACGACAGCGCCGCCCTCTGCAAGGCCTGCCGCGAGGCGCTGACCATGCCCAAGTCCGGCTCGGTCTATTTCCCCGCGCTCGACGCGCTGACCGGCACGGCGGACGATTTGCTCATGACCCGCCGCTTCTTCGGCCAGACTCCCGCGCAGACCGGCGTCTGCTACGGCTACAATTCGCTCTTCAACGCGCTGGAATACCACCGCAGCTCCGAGATCAACGTGGCCGTCACGCCGCTGGTGCTCATGCTGGGCGATATGCGCGATATGAATGGCTATGATTACGATTCCGGCAGGGTCGAGGCGTTCCTGCTGGAGGAGGGCGACACGGTCGAGGTGTACGCCACCTCGCTGCACTACTGCCCCTGTCAGGTGAGCGACGAGGGCTTCATCAGCGTGGTCGGCCTGCCCAGGGGCACCAACACCGACCTGACCGAGAAGCCCGCCGCCGAGGGCGAGGATCGGCTGCTCTTCGCCGCCAACAAGTGGATCGTCTGCCATGAGGACTGCCGCGAGTTGACCGGGCAGGGTGTGTATCCCGGCATCCATGGCCTGAACTACGAACTGAAATACTGACCGCGCGCCCGCCTTAATGGGACGAGCCGCAGGACGTGTTTTTGTGTTACATTTTTCAATAGCATATATGTGATAAGGAGGATTTTCCCATGAGCAAGAAATTCGTATTCATCGGCGCGGGCAGCCCGAACTTCTCCCGCGCACTGGCCCGCGACATACTGTCCTTCCCGGCGTTTGCCGACGCGACGATCGCGCTGGTGGACATCGACAAGCGCGCGCTGGAGGACGCCCGCGTGGACGTTCAGCGCATCATCGACGCCGGCCATTATCCGGCGAAGCTGATCGCCACCACCGACCGCACCGAGGTCATGGAGGGCGCTGACGGCGTGGTGAGTATGCTGATGGCGCAGCCGCTCGAGGTGTTCAAGAACGATCTGTACATCTGCGAAAAGTACGGCGTGAAGATCAACGTGGGCGACACCCGCAACCCCGCCGGCATATTCCGCTTCCTGCGCACCGCGCCCGTGCTGATGGGCATCGTGGACGACATTAAGAAATACTGCCCGAACGCCGTGTTCCTGAACTACTCGAACCCCATGGCCATGCTCTGCCGCGCCATTCAGGAGGCCGCGCCCGAGATCACGACCACCGGCCTGTGCCACAGCGTGCAGGGCGGCATCGCCAAGTTCGCCAGTATACTGAACATCCCCAAGGATGAAATCAGCTATCTGTGCGCGGGCATCAACCATCTGGCCTTCTATCTCAAGCTCGAGCACAACGGCGAGGATCTCTATCCGGCGCTGCGCAAAATCACGCTCGAAAATCAGGCCGTCTATGACGAGGACATCGTGCGCAACGAGATGTTCCTGGCCATGGGCTATTACGTCACCGAGTCGAGCGGCCACTTCTCCGAGTATTCGCCGTGGTTCCGCAAGCGCGAAGACACGCTGCAGAAATACTGCTATCGCGGCACCAGCTGGAACACCGGCCGCACCAACTTCACCATCGAGTGCCGCGAAAAGCGCGTCACCGATTACGAGGAAACCCGCCGCAAGGCGCTCACCGAGCCGGTCGATCTCAAGCGCGGCCAGGAGTACGCCTCCAGCATATTCAACGCCATCTTCGGCGATCACGAGATGTTCAAGTTCAACGGCAACGTGCGCAATTACGGCCTGATCGACAATCTGCCGGTAGGCGCGTGCGTCGAGGTGCCCGTGCTGGCCAGCCAGGACGGATTGCAGCCCATGCATGTCGGCGCGATTCCGGACTGCGTGCTGCCGCTCATGTGCCTGTCCAGCCAGATCGAGGAAATGGCCGTCAAGGCGCACTTCACCGGCGACCGCGATCTGATCTATCAGGCCATCTGCTACGACCCGATCACCTCCGCCGTGCTCGATCTGCGCGAGATCCGCAAGATGGTGGACGAGCTGTTCGCCTTCAGCAAGCCCTATCTGCCGCAGTTCAAGCTGTAATTTTCAAAGCGCGTACAAAAAATCCCCGGCGTGTCATGCGTCGGGGATTTTTGCGCGCCGAGCGAAACCCGCGCCGTTCAGCCGAAATGCTGAAAAGCTCAGGCGGGCGCGCACAGACATCGAAAGCCCCTAGGGCCGCGCGCCCCCCGCTTGAAAGGTGTTCACGCGGCGTTTCCATCGCCGTCGGTCACGGTGATCGTGCCGCGAATCATGCCCATCCAGCAGGTATAGGAGATCGTGCCCGTCTCGCCGGGCGTAAACTCAATGACGTTCTCGCCCGGCTGGAAGGCGTATTCCAGATCGAGCGCGGGAATGAAAATACGGTTGTTGCAGCCGTTGATCGAGCCGTCCGGCGCGTCGATCACCCAGCGCACCGGCTCGCCCGCCGTCACCGTGATGTCGGGATAGCGGTTCGGCTCGAGCGTGCTGTAGACCGTCTGCACGCCGCTCTCCGTCCGCGCTGCCAGATCGCCGCTCTGCGCGGGCGCAGCCGGCAGACTCCAGCCGGCCAGCGCCGCGCCCTGAGAGAGCATCGCCAGCCCCATCACGGCCACCAGCACGGCCCCCGCGCGCAGTACGGCGCGGTTAAACCGCCGCCCCAGCGCCGCCGTGAGCGAGCCAAGCCCCAGCATCAGCGCGTCGTGCCCAGGCTGAAGAACAGCATCGACAGCGCGCCTTTTATCGGGCTGAGACTGGCCAGCGCCGCCAGCTGCATACTCTGGAGCGGGCCGCAGGGCATCAGGCCGTTGAGCAGTCCGACCGTCAGCGCGCCGCCGTCACGAGCGCCGCGCCCCAAAGGATCGTTGACTTTTTCATTGTCTCATTCACTTCCCTCGCGGCGCCGTCAGTTAAAGCGCCGCCCTGATCTCGGCTCTGCGCCGCATATTCTATCAATATGTTTTAGAAATTAGCCCTGCATTTTTAATGTCCGCGCCACAAACAGGCGAGTACGACAGCGAAAAAACGCCGCTTATCCTTTCGGCGCAAGCGCCTCGGCTGAGAAGGCCATCGCAGCCGTCCGCATCCGCGCAAGCCTGCCCGTTCGGCGCGCCATACGAAAGCGGACTGCCCCGGTATGACTTGGAGCAGTCCGTTTTGACGTATGCCCTTTTCTTCGCACTTTCAGCTTGGAATCACAGAAAATTCCACTCCGCGCGTCCTGTCGCCCGAGCCTTTCCAAAACCAACGCCCTGCCGACGGCGCGCCCTCATGCGCTGAAATGAAAACGAACCGCCCCGATATACCCCGGAACAGTCCGCTTGACTGTAGCTGCACGCTATTCGGCCAGCTTGCCCTCGCCCAGCCAATGCGGGCTGCACCTTTGGGCCAGCGCCTTGAAGCCCTCCAGCGCCTGCGCGCGATCCTCCGCGGGCCAGCTGACGACAAGCCCGTCGCCGCCGTCCCAGCCGCGCCCCTCGCCGTCGTCCTCCATGATCAGCACGGAAAACTCCGGCCCGCGCGGATCGATCATCAGGATGCCGAACGTTCTGAGCAGTCCGTCCTGCGGATCAAAATAAGTCATCTGGAACAGGGCTTCATCGTCGGCATCCCAGTATGTTTTCTCAAGCGCCGTCTCGGGATGGCCTTCGATTTTGAACGTTCCGGCAAAGCCGTCCGCCTTGAACAGATAATTGAGATACACGCCGTCGATCGTCACTGTGCGTCGCGTCTGAACGTCCGGATCGCCCAGCCGCCATTCCAGCGCCTCGAACGACCCGCGGACGCGCGTCGGCCACGGCGCAAGGCACACGGCCAGCAACGCCAGCACGATCAGCCCGATAATCGCCGCCGCGACGATCCGCCGCCGTCTGCGCCGCCTGATCAGGCGATAGAGCATAGCACCGTAATCGTTCTTCGCGCCCTTGCGCTGCTCGGCCATCACGCGATAGGCCGCGCGGCACTTTTCACACTCGACCAGATGCGCCGCAATAAAGGCGTTGCTCCCCTCGCCGGTCAGCCCCTCGATGTAGGCGGGCAGCAGATCGTGCGTCAGGCTGCATTTCATCTCATTCGTCATCACGCCGCATCCTCTCCTTCAGCTTTTCCTTGCCGCGATAATAGGCCACCCGCGCCCACACGGCGCTCCGGCCGATGATATCGCCGATCTCCTCAAACGTCATGTCGCCGCTCAGGCGCAGATAGAACACTTCGCGCGTCTCCACGTCCAGCGTGCGCAGCGCCCGATAGAGCGCCATTTTGTCCTCGCGCCGGACATATTCGCGCTCAATATCCTCCTCGCTCACCAGCCGGTCATCCTCCGACAGGGGCAGCGCCTGTCTCTTGCGCCGCAGCTCGCCATACCACAGCCGTTTGGCGATGGCGCACAGCCAGGCCGTCGGCGTGCAGTCGCCGCGAAAGCGCTCGAAGCCGCTCAGCGCCCTCTCGAACGTATCCACGGTCAGATCCTCCGCCAGCGCCTGATCATGCGTCAGGCAGAGCAGATATTTGTACACCGCCAGCGCGCGCTGCCGGTAGAGCGTCTCCACATCGCCGCGCACGGCCATCCCTCCCTCCGCCGTCTCACGCCTGTAAGTTGCGAAAAGAGCGGCCGGCGTTACAGATTGTGGTGTTATGTTTGTGTTAACTCAAAACACGGAGCCTTCTCACGCGAAAAGGCTCCGTGCAAAGCGCATCGATCAGTTTTCAGCGTCCGCGTCGAGGAATATGGGGTTCGTCCAGGCGCGGCGGCCCTCGGCATCCGTCACGACGGCGCGGATATAGCCGGTGTTCATGTTGACCTTGATCTCGGCCTCGGTGACGGCGGTTTCGCCCTCTGCGGGCTTGGTCATGCGGTAGGGCACGTTTAGATGGCGGAACTGCACCACGGCTGCGGGAGAACACTTGACGTGCGCCACGCCGTTCTCAACGTAGAAATCATAGATTTCCGGGCCGCAGGAGGCGTAAAACGCGCCGTTTTTGAGCGCGTCCAGTATCGCGGAGACATTGTTCTCGGCGTTCACGCGCACCCAGCCCAGGCAGTGCTGGCTCATCGCGTGGCCGTCATCGGTCGCCACGCCGTAGATCACCTTGCCCTGCGCGAGCAGCTCGTCCCAGTCGTGGCCGTTGTCCACGTCCACGCCGTCCTCGACCGCGCAGCCGCTGTTCCACAGCTCCATGGCGAAGTTGCCCTCGAGCATCTCGTATTCGCGCACGGGCGTGCCGCTCCACTCGGGATGGCAGTAGATGGTCAGGTTGTTTGCGGCGTGCAGCTTGTCCAGCAGCGCCTGCGTGTCCTCGGGTTTGCTCAGGCGCAGGCTCTCGAAGCGCTGATCCTGCTCGAAGCCGTTGCCCTGCGCCTTTTCCGGGCCGATGCTGACGATATGGTGGCAGTGGACGTACGGCCAGCCCGCGCCGGGCATATTGCCGTCCATCTCCATGCCGGGGATGATGGTCAGCGGCGCGTCGCCGTAATTGGCGAAGTTATAATAGCGGTGATCGGTCAGCGCGACGAAATCATAGCCGTGCTCGGCGTGCTTCCTGAGCACCTCCTCGGGCGTTCCCCTGCCGTCCGAGCGGGTGGTGTGGCAGTGAAGGGCGCCCTTCAGCAGCTTCCTGGAGTCGATAAAGGCAGCTTGACGTTTCATGATAAAATACCCTCCTCAAATAACCGCGCGGCCTGTGACAGCGCGCCGCAGTCGCTCCCAATTCCCTTATCCAGCCTGACGAACGGCGTCTTCCGCGCTTCCCATTTCGAGCCGCTTTGCCGCGCAATCCCGGACGAAAGCCCTCCGTCCGCTCGTCAGTCGATCCAAATCCTCTCGTACGGCTTAACGGGCAGTGTCTCCCGCGCGGCGATCCATTTCTTCCAGGCCGCCGTGTCCGCGCCATAGTCGCAGCCGGTCAGCTCGGACAATTCGCTCCTTGCATGGCGGGAAAGCACCGCGCGCACATCCGACGCATACTCGGCCAGCCGCTCATAGCCCGCTCGCCCGCCGCAGCGCGCCAGCGTGCGGGAAACGGCGACCTCCAGCCAGCCGCTCATCGGAAAATCGGGCGTGCCGTGCGCGTCATGCAGGACATAGCCGCCCACATACGGCTTCTCCAGCAGCTTTTCCAGCGCGCTTTCGGCCGTGGGATCGGCCATATGCTCAAGTGCAAAGCACAGCGCGGCGATTCGCTCAAAGCCCGGTACGCGGCGCGTATCCAGCCGGTTCTTGTGATAGGGACGTTCGCCCTCGACCGGCGCGCCGCCCGAATGAGCGCGCTGCGTCAGCTCAATCAGCACCGGGAGCGCGCGCCTGTCGCCCGACATTCCCAGAAGCGTAATCAGGCGGTTCAGTCGATGGTAGGGCGCGGTTTCGTCGGTGAAGGAGTTATACTTCAGGCCGTAGCCCGTGCTCGAGCGCATTTTGTTCCAGTCGTCCAGATCGCCCGTCTCGCGCATCAGGCGCAGCACGCCCTCCACGCCGCGCTCATCGCCGAAGCGGCACAGCGCCATATCGAGCGCGTCGCGATTTCCGGCAAACGCCGGCGTATCCATCGCGCGCAGCAGCGGCAGCATTTCGGACGCGTCCTGCAATATGCAGTGCGCCAGTGCGCCTTCGCTGCCCGCTTCCATCTCGCGCGCCGCCATGGCCGCGGTGATGTTGCGCGCCGGCTCGGCCTCCGTCAGGCAGTCGTCCTGAATCAGCCGCCCGTGCAGCGCCTTCACGTCGATCTGCGAGGGCAGACAGCGCTCCTTCACCGCCATGGCCGCGGCCAGACCGAGCGCATAGCCCGTGTTCTCCACATCGGCGTTCATGCGGCACAGGCTGGACGCGTCGCGCGTGGCCGACAGGCTCTTGCCGCCCACCAGCACGCCCTCAAGCCCCTCGGGCAGGAAGCAGCGGTAGGGGACGCGCGCGGTCAGCGGATGCGCGCCGTTGTGGACAAGCCCCATCACCACCAGCGCCGACGAGCCGCGCCCGTGCGTGTCGTAGGGCGTATAGCCCAGCGCCACGGTATCGTCAAACGACCTTTCGAGCAGCACGTCGCTCAGCGTGAGCGTATAGCGGCCATGGACGCGGCGGCTTTCGCGCATGGTATTGATCGGCGAAAAGTCCACATTGCTGTTGCGCGCGTGCGCCGCATACTGGGCGCGCAGCAGATCGGCGTAATCGTCGTTGTCGATCATGTCGAAATCGCGCTTCCAGCAGGAATAAGTAAAGTCGGACAGCGCGGTCGCCGAATCGCCCCACTGGCCGTTGGTCATAACGCTGCCGTCGCGCGGGTCGCCGAAATCGTACTTCGCCCCCGCAAACACTGCCGCGTCCGCGTCCGAGGTCGTATCGACGATCACGCGCGCCTTGACGAGCGACAGCCCCCAGTCGGACGCGATCGCCGCGCCGCGGAACGCGCCGCCCTCCGTCCACGCGCCGCAGACCATGCTCCCCATCAGCGGCAGGCAGCTTTCCTTCTCAAGATAACGCCCGTAGAGCAGCTCGCGCGCATTGCCGTCGCCCAGATTCCCCTTTTCACGCAGCGTGTCCGACAGCGCGGCCACCTCGTCGTTGAGCCGCCTGTCCATGCCGGCGCGGTTGCCGTGATAGTGGCCGTGAACGCGTCCCAGCGTCCGCGTGCCGCCCGGCTGATAATACGGCTCGATCACCGCCGTTTTGACATTTTCTTCCAAAAGCGCTATGGCCGCCGGCATACCCGACGTGCCCGCGCCCGCCACGATCGCGTCCGCATCCAGCGCGGGAAGGCCGCTCTTCGCCCAGTCGATGTGCACGGGTCTCAGTCCCTGCGGCAGAGCGCCCGCCGCGCCCAGCGAAAACGCGCGCACGCTGCGCCCGGACAGCAGCAGCTCGTCCGGTTCGCCGCAAAGCGCTTCCAGATCGTCCAGATCGGCGATAAACGTCTCGGCCTTACGGCGCAGCGCTTCAATATCGCGCGTGGAAACGTCCAGACCGCCCGCCCATGCAAAGCGCTTCACGCCCGCGGGCATATTCTCCGGCGCGGCGCAGACCGGCACGGCCATTTCCGGCGCGGCGGAGCGCATTTCGATGCCCTCAAGCCCTGTCCTTTCGCGCAGCGCGCGGAACACGGCGATCGCCTTATTGCGCGCGGCCAGCTCCTGCCGCGACCGCTCGATGGGAGACGCCGCCGCCGGAACGCGCAGGCGAAACTCGACCGCCGTCACATCTGGAATCAGACTCGGATGAAGAACGACGCGATCGCCCTCCAGATTAAGGGACGCGGGCATCTCCAGCGCCGCTTCATACAGCGCGGGCATATGGCCGCACTCGAACGTGAACGCAGCGGTAACCTCTCCGCCCGTCTCCGCGCCGGACGAAACGGCCTGCGCCGTCGCGTCGATCACGCAGTCGGCCGCGGTATAGTGCACGCCGAATTTTCCGGCCAGCACCGCGCCGACCGCATAGCCGTCCTTCATCGCCACGCCGACGGGCGCGTCCATCAGCAGCGGCTCTACGCCCTCGTCCAGCAGGCTCTGCATGAAATATTTCTTCATCGCCCCGATGGGCGCGGGAATTTCAAGGCCGCTTTTGCCGTTTTGCAGCCAGCTGTGACAGGTCGCCGTCAGCTCGCAGGCCACGTCCGTGCGCCGCTCGGCCAGCACGGCGGTATGCCCCGCCCGCGCCGCCGCAATCGCCAGCGCCCAGCCGGCCAGCCCGCCGCCCAGTATCGCAATCCTCGCCATATCGTCGCTCCTTTTCAGCGTCCTGTTCTCATTCGGACTGTGTTTTAAGGCAAATATCGCCGTTTTTTCAGGAAGCATACGCCCCGGATTCAGCCGCCCCGCCACCGGTCAGGCTCGGAAAGGCTTGCCTTTGCATTATAGCACAGGACGCGCCGAATCTCAATGCTGATTTTACAAGAGGGCGTTCCAAAAATGGAAAGCGCTTCAGGCGCAGGCGGCTTTTTCGTCAGGGCGCGCACCGGATCGAGGGCTTCGAAAAGAGCGCCCGCCCACGCCTCTTTCGCATGGACGGGCGCTCATGAAATGATTAATCCAGAACGGCCCCTTCGAACGCCGCGGCGATTTCCTCCATAGGCAGCGCCGTCCTGATATAGCGGCGACCGCCGGCGGGCAGGCGCACGAAGCCCGCGCCGCACTCGATCGCGATGGGCGCGCCGTACAGCTCGTCCCGCGCCTCCAGCGTGGGATCGTCGACGGCCAGCGTCAGCGCGCCCTCGCCGAACGTGTGCCAGTACACGACCCAGCGCGCGCCCCGCCGCTCGAACGCGAACGCGCGGACGCCGGGCTTATCGCCGGTGATCTGATGGTAGCGAACCAGCTCGAACCGCTTTTCCTCGTTGATCAGCAGGATATACTCGTCGCCGGGCACGCGCAGCGCCGCCTTCTGCGCGTCGGTGAGCCAACGCGTCTCGCGCACGTCCTCCCAGCGCCTAATGACCTCGAGGTTGTCCTTCGTGCGCGGATGGGCGCGGTATTTGTCCAGGCTGGTGATGACGGTAGCCGGGCAATCCCACGCGGCGGCGTGGCTCGCGCCGTATTCGAGCATATCGGGCTGCGTGCCCGGCTCGGTGTCCTCGCTCTCGCCGGGCGTCCAGTAGCCCCACCAGCCGAAGTTGAGCCGCGTAAAGTCCTCGCGCATACGGGGCGCTTCCTCCGCCGGGAAGCGGTCGATCATCGCCTTGAACCGGGGCGGCGGGAACACGTCGAAGGCGTTGCCGCCGCTCAAAAAGTGCCAGCTGAAGTGCGCCTTGGCCGCGCCCTCGGTGTAGAGCGGCGCTTTGCCCAGCTTCTTATAGACGCGATACTGCGCATTCGGCACGTGTACCTCAAAGGGCGCGTTGGTGCCCTCCGAGCCGTCGAAATAGACAAACTCGAAGCCGCAGTTATACGCCGCCGCCAGCTTGTCCGCGATTTCGTCCTGCAGGCTGCTGTTCTGATCGAGATAGCAGCTGCTGCCGCCAAACTCGCTCACGTCCAGCGTGCCTCCGATCTCGCCCAGCGGATGCGTTATAACATTTGTGTCCAGATGACCGCGCTTACAGCCGTAAAAATGATAGGGATATTCGTCATTGTAGCCCTCGTACGAAATCAGCTCGCCGCCGAACTTCAGGATGCGGCAGGCCGGATCCATCGCCGCGCTTTCGGGATTTTCCTCGACGTACACAGTTTTATCGTCCAGCCCCAGCGGCCGCGCGAGCGTAAACAGGCGCGTCATGTGCAGCCGGTGATCGGCCACGGGCGTGACATAGCGGCTCTTCAGTCCGATGTGCGTCTGCAGAAAGTGCAGCCCGGGCGTGATGCCATTCGCCTTAATGCGCTCGAGCATGGCCGTGAGATCGGCCGCGCCGTTCGGATATTCGTCGCGGTAATCGTAATTGCCGTTATAGCTGTAGCCGCCCTCCTCCTTAAAAATGGAGGTGTAGTAGATCAGCATCATGCGGAAGCCGCCCATTTTGGCGTATTTGATATGCTCGTCCACATTGAGCGGCGTAATGCTGCCCGAGTGATAGGCCGAGGCATTGATCTTCGCCCCGCGGCGGCTCTCTACGCCCAGCGGCAGATTGTAATCGCGCTCAAAGCGGTCGATCGCGTCCATCAGGCGCGCGGCGGGCACGGCGATCAGTGCGGCGGCGCAATTTTTGAGCTTCAAATCGCGCCGCACGTCGGCGGTCATGACGCGATAGCCCTTCCGGCGCTCGGAATCGACGATCGCATAGGGCGAGGCGGCCAGCACGTTCACGGCGGCCCGCTCGTCCCAGCTGACGTTCAGCCATTCGCCGAAATGCGCGCGATTCATGACCGGCAGCTGAAGAAGCCTCAGCTCCGACACCGGCGGCTTGTCCATCTTCAGGTTGTCGTAGTGCTCAGAACGCACGTTGAAGCCGGTCAGCGCAAAGGCGATGTAATCGTCCGCTTCCTTCACGTCGATCACCGCCTCGACCGGAACGATCTCAAAATTGACGATCAGCGCGTTCCCCTCGCGGCGGATGCGGTTGGCCTGGCAGGTCGTGCGCTTGTTGGGATGCGCGAGCTTGACCTCGTTGTTGAAGGGGCGCTCCTGCGTCACGGAAAACAGCGCGATCTCCTCGCCCTGCCGAAGACACTCCGTATTCGTCTCCCTGACGATCAGGCTCCTGACGATCGCGTCCTCGCCGACGGTCAGCCGGAACGATTTGTTTTCCAAAATGATGGTTCCGCTGTTCATGGTCATCTCCCTTTCGCTGCAATATGAACGGCACCGGGCTTTTCGCCCCATGCCCTCACTATATCGGATCGCGCGGCAAATGTCAACGCGCATTTTTACAGAACCGGCACAAAATCCACCGCCGCGCGCAATCACGCCGCCCATTGAACGGACATTTGGACGCAAAAAGAGCTGTCCCCGCACTCTCCGCTTTGCAAATCCCCCGCTCGGAGGATTCGCTGAATCTTCTTTCGTCCCTTGCACATTATCATATTGCCGTGTCCCTGTGAAACCACGCCCGTCATATGGCTCCATGGCCTTTGCCAAGGCTCTTTCTCATAACCCGCGGCCAGCCTGAGGAATTTATAGCGCTGTCGGCCGCAAAAAAGAGGGGGCGGCGCTTCGTCCGTCCGACGGAAGCGCCGTCCCCTTTGTCCGTTTTCAGTTACGCTCTTTTGACCACGGGGCCGTTCGCCGTGTCGATCACGGCATAGCCGCGCGCGGTCAGCTCGCCGCGGATGCGGTCGGCCTCGGCGAAGTTCTTGGCCTTCTTGGCGGCGGCGCGCTCCTCCACCAGCTTTTCGATCTCCGGATCCGGCTCGCAGCCCTCGAACGCGACAGCCTGCGTTTTGACCTCGGCGGCCTGCTTCTTCAGCTCCTCGCGGCGCTTATCGGCCCTGGCGATGAGGTCAAGCCCCAGCACCGTGTCGAACCGCGCGACGGCGGCGAGCTTCGTCCTATCGCTCGTATCGGCCTTGAGCGCGTCGTACACGGCGGTCACGGCCAGCGAGGTGTTGAGGTCGTTGTCCAGCGCGGCGCGGAACTTTTCGTCCAGCGCGGAAAGCACGCTTTCATCGATTTCGCCCTGATTCGGGTCGAGCGCGGCGATTTTGGCGATCAGCTTGTTGTAAGCGCCCTGCGCGTTGTCGAGATTCTCCCAGGAGAAGACGAGATTGCGGCGGTAATGGCTCTGCAGGCAGAACAGGCGGTAGGCCAGCGGATCGTAGCCCTTTTCCTCGAGCAGCGACACGGTGAGGAACTCGCCCTTCGACTTGGACATCTTGCCGCCGGCGGTGTTGAGATGGCGCACGTGCATCCAGTAGTTGCACCACTTGTGTCCCAGATAGGCCTCGGACTGCGCGATCTCGTTGGTGTGGTGCGGGAAGGCGTTGTCGATGCCGCCGCAGTGGATGTCCAGATCCCCGCCCAGGTGCCTCATCGATATGGCGGAGCACTCGATGTGCCAGCCCGGATAGCCCACGCCCCACGGCGAATCCCACTTGAGCGCCTGATCCTCGAATTTCGACTTGGTGAACCAGAGCACGAAGTCGTTCTTGTTGCGCTTGTTCTCGTCCTCTTCGACGCCCTCGCGCACGCCGACGGCCAGATCCTCCTCGCTGAAATCGTTGAACACGAAATACTTTTCCAGCTTCGAGGTGTCGAAATAGACGTTGCCGCCCGCCTGATAGGCATAGCCGGTGTCCAGCAGCTTTGTAATGATGCGGATGTAGTCGTCGATGCAGTGCGTCGCCGGCTCAACCACATCGGGGCGCTTGATGTTGAGCTTCTCGCAGTCGGCGAAGAACGCGTCGGTATAGAATTTCGCGATCTCCATGACCGTCTTGTGCTCGCGGCGCGCGCCCTTGAGCATCTTGTCCTCGCCCTCGTCCGCGTCGGAGGTCAGATGGCCCACGTCGGTGATGTTCATCACGCGCTTGACGTTATAGCCCGCATAGCGCAGGTATTTTTCCAGAATGTCCTCCATGATGTAGCTGCGCAGATTGCCGATGTGCGCGAAGTGATACACAGTGGGGCCGCAGGTGTACATCTTCACGATGTCGGGGTGGTTGGGCACGAATTCCTCCTTCGTGCGGGTGAGGCTGTTATAGATCTTCATTGCGGTTTTCCTCCTTCATCGCGCGGCGTGCGCACGTTTCCTTTTCGCTGCAGTCCGGGCATTTTTCACACGACGCGCAGCCCATGCACTTTTCCAGCTCGTCCACGCGCGCGGTGAGCGAGAGTATGCGTTCCTTGACCGGATCGGGCAGATGCACCTGATCGAGATCGATCTCCACTTTCTTTTCGCCCATGCGCACCACGCGACCGGGATTGCCGACCACTGTGCAGTAGGGCGGCACTTCCTTGAGCAC
>SFOF01000258.1 GCA_004552515.1 Clostridiales bacterium | reverse complement strand
CGTGGCCACGCTTCCTCAGGTTCCCGTGATCGCGCCGGTCAGCGTGAGGGAGAACATCCGCATGGGCAGACCGGACGCAGCGGACGCGGAGGTCGAGCGGGCCGCGCGGGACGCGGGTGTTCACGAGGACATTATGGGCTTTGAAAACGGCTACGACACAGTGATCGACTCCGTGGGCGGCAACATTTCGACTGGACAGGCGCAGCGCATCGCCTTTGCGCGGATTCTGCTGCTGCGGCCGGACGTCCTGCTGCTCGACGAGCCGACCTCGAGTCTGGAGGCCATCCGGCAGGAGCAGATCCTGAACCTCGTCAGGCTGCTGCCGGAGGACTGCGCCGTCCTCTGCGTCTCGCACCGCAGAACCGATATGAAGGGCTATCGCTGCATGACGATGCGGGAGGGCAGGCTGTCGGAAGGGTAAGGACAGGCCGTCTGGTTCGTCAAAAGTTTAGGCTGTAGGTTCGGAGCCTTTGCGCCGAGCCTGCAGCTTTTGTTTTCCTTAAAAACAGACGGAACATATTTAAGAATACGTTGAAAAAAACAAAATTGCGCGTGAAAAATGTGAATTGACCAAACGACGACGATATGTTATCATGATAAAAATGGAAATCGGAGTGTGAAAGCTATGAAACATAGAGACGCGGCGCTGGAGCGCGTCGCAATCTGGAACGCCCTGATCGGCATGGCGATGATTCCGCTGGGCATCGGCACGGCCGCCTTTACAGCCGACGCGCTGACGGAGGTTCAGGCCGGCGACTGGAGCGCGTGTCTCCGCGCCGTGCTTCTGATGGCCGCCTGTACATTGGCGACGCTCGCGCTCGCGGCCATCAAAAAAGCATATGTGGAACGGCGCTTCCGCGATGCGGAGCAGGGTTACCGGCAGGCGCTCTATCGCCGCTTTATCGACAATCCCGCGCCGAACAGCGCGCTCAGCGCCTCGCGCTATCAGACGATCTTCCGGCGCGATGCGCGCGAGGTGGCCGCCTATTACGCGAACGTCCTGCCCGAGGTCATCACGGCGGCGGTCGGCTATCTGGTGTACACCGTTTATGTATGCGCAGCGCTGAACGGCGGACTGTTCGCGCTCGTCATGACGCTTCTGAGCGCGGCGAGTCTGCTCCCGCCGGTCATTCTGGAAAAATTCCTGATGAAGAACTTCATCGCGGGCGATCAGGCCGAATCCGACCTCGCCGGTGAGCTGGTCGCCGGCTGCGAGAACTACGCGGTCATGAAGCTCTACAATCTGCACGACTGGTTCATGAAGCGCTATGGCGAAAAGCAGAAGGTGTTCTGGCGCGTCGGTATGCGCTCGAGCGCGTCCGGCTCGCTGGCCAGCGCCATGGACGACATTGTACGCTTTTTGCAGACGCTGGGTCTGGTGGCCTTTCTGGGCTGGGCGGTGCTGCGCGGCATGACGACCTTCGCCTGTGCGATTCAGATCTATATGCTCTCGGCGGCGATCTACCGCTATACCGCCGCGCTTTTCGGGATCCGCAGCAGCAGCGCAGCCTGCCGCGCGGCGCTCGGCCAGATCGAAAAGTACATCCCGCTGAGGGAAAAGCAGCCGGAAATCGACCGTCCCGCGCAGATCGAAGCGGCTTCGGTCACGCTGGATAATCTCTCTTACGCCACGCCGGAAAAGCCGCTCTATACGGACGTATCCCTGACCATACTGCCCGGCGAAAAGTGCCTGATTCGCGGCGAAAACGGCGCGGGCAAGAGCACGCTGATCCACCTCATCATCGGCGAGCTTGCGCCGTCCTCCGGCAGCGTTTCCATCGCGGAAACGCCCGTGCGGGGCGATATGCGGCCGCTGCGCCGGTGGTTCGCCTACTGTCCGCAGAGCGCGCCGGCGATGAACTGCACCGCGAAGGCGCTCTATGAAAGGGTGTGCGCGGCGCAGTGCGGCGTTTCGGCGGAGAAGCTGGCGGCCTGCTCGAAGGAACTGGGCCTGAGCGAAGGCGATCTGGAAAAACCGCTCTCCGAGATGTCGGGTGGTATGCAGAAAAAGGTGATCCTCAGCCTGGCGCTGGCCAAGGACGCGCCGCTGCTTCTCTTGGACGAGCCGGAAGCCATGCTCGATCAGGCGGCGACGGACGCGCTCATTCATATGCTGGGTGGGCGCAGGCAGACCGTGCTGATCGTCTCGCACGAGTCTCTGTACGATAACTGGGCCGACGCGGTGCTGCGCGTGGGCGACAATACGATTGTGAAGGAGGAGCGGCATGGATAACAGAAATCTGGTACGCGATTCGATCAAATACGCGCTGCCGTCGCTTCCGCTGATGTATCTCAACTTTTTCATCGACGCGGGCGCGCGGAGCTATTCGGCCGATCTGACAGGCCGCTTCTTCAACGCGATTCTGGAGAATCAGTACGCGGCGGCGCGCGGCCTGCTGGGCGGCATGATCGCGATGGTGCTCGTGTGTACGCTGTTCCTGCCGCTCTGGGCGATGCTCACCAATGCGCTGTATTTCAGTCTGTCGCTCAAGTACGATCTGCGGGTGACCAGCGCGTTTTATTCCAAGCGCTATGAGCGGATGCGCGCGTTCGAGACCGGCGAGGTGGCGGAGCGCATCTTCCGCGATCCCGACGACCTGCTGACGCTGATCGCCGTCACGCCGACGCATCTGCTGGCTCAGGCGAGCGCCTATATGCTGATGATCGTCTTTATGGCGCGTCTGTCGCCGCTGCTCTGCGCGGCCTGCGTGTTCTTCGGCCTGACGGGCGCGGCCTGCCCGCTGGCGCTGCGCAAAAAGCTGGCCGAAATGGACGCGGCGAAAAAGACACTGGCCAATCAGACCGCCGCCAAGGAGCTGGAAATGATCCGTCACGGCGCGTTTTTCCGCTGCTACGACGTGGAAAAGATGCTGCCGCAGGAGCAGCAGGCGGCCTATGACGCTTTCCGCGCGGGCAAGCTCAGCCGCGGCCTCAAGTGGGACGCGCTGGCGGGCTTCATCCCGCAAATGTGCCTGCTCCTGGGCAATGTGTTCTTCCTCACGGCGGGCTTTAAGCAGGTCGCCGCGGGCACGATGGGCGCGGGCAATCTGGTGGCGTTCTTTACCTATCTGGGTATGTCGGCCTCGCTCGTGACGCGGGCGTACGATCTGTCGCGGGAGATGTTCCAGCTGCCCGACTGCGTAAAGCGCGTCGAATCGCTGGTGGACGGCGCGGAGGACGGCGGCGCGCCGGTGGAGCGCGCGTGGAAGCGGCTCGACGTGCGGGGCGCGGTCTATCGCTATCAGCCGGACGCGGCGCTTCTTCAGTATGACGATATTCGCATCGATCGCGGCGACTGCGTCGAGGTGCGCGGCGGCAACGGCAGCGGACGCAGCGGCACTGGCGGT
>SFOF01000257.1 GCA_004552515.1 Clostridiales bacterium | reverse complement strand
CCTCATTTGTCAATAGGCTAAATGCGGATTTCTCAACTTTCTGGCAAAAAATTTGGCGACCGCCGTTTTGCGCAGCGCAGTTCCTCGCTTTAATCCGAACTCGCCCTCGCCAGGCGAGATTATGCCTGTACGCCGGCATCAGCTTATCGCTAAACACACATGCCCATTCACAAGCGTATCGATCGGATGCTCCTGAAAATCGCGGTTTTCCGGATTATCATGACAGAACGGCCCAAACCATGCCGTCATCTGTTTGCAAGCCGGCTTCGTCCCCTTACAGCCCGGCAGTTCGAACGATCGCAAAGGCTTTCTGTGTCTTCGATGCATTGAGCCGCTGTTTCGCTGACGGTGCGGCCCCCGTTCGATTGCCGCCAGAGCGTTTCTGATAGCAGACTCAGCTTCTGCAAGCCGCAAACAAAGCTCGGGCATACCGTTTCGCATCCGCTTGCTTTTGCAACGACCTCAGCCGGAATAAGACCGCGCCGGGGTTTGCTCTTCATGGAAATGTCGCGCGCGATTGCGCTTGCGAATTAACGCTTTCGCGGATATAATGGAGAAAACGCGCGCAAACGGGAGGTTTTTCAAATGCAGCGGGCCTATTATGTCGGCAATCGCGAACGGCTGTATCAGCGCATGGACGCGGGCAGCCTGCTCGCCATTTTCTCGGGAGAAGAGCTTTGGAAGACCGGCGACGAGTCCTATCCCTTCTTCGCCGATCGCAATTTTGTGTATCTGACGGGACTGAAATGCAAATCCGCCGTGCTCCTCGCCGCAAAGAATCAGGACGGCAGCGTTCGGGAGCGGCTGTATCTTTTGCCGCCGGATGCGCTTGCCGAGCGCTGGACGGGCGTTCGCGTAAGGCCCGAGGAGGCGGAAGCCGTTTCCGGCGTAAGCGACGTGCGCACCGTTCAGGCCTTTGAGCGCGATTTTTCCGCGCTCGCGGCCGGCGGACACTACGGAAAAATCTATCTCGATCTCTATCGATTCACGCCCGAACAGCCCGATCGCCCGTCGCATCGCCTGCTGGGGCGGATTCAGAAGGACTTTGCGTATCTCGCAATCGGCAATGCGGAGGATATTCTCCGCTCGCTGCGCCTGATCAAGCAGCCGTGCGAAATCGAAGCGCTGCGCAGAGCGGAGGCAATCACGCGCGAGGGCATTCTCGCCATGATGCGCGCGTCGCGCCCCGGCAAGTATGAATATCAGTATAAAGCGGATTTCGATTACGCGCTTTCGCAGCACGGCCCGGACGGCCCCGGCTTTCCGTCCATTATTTCCTGCGGAAAGAATAATTTCTGCATCCACTATTACAGCTATACCGGCCGGGCGCAGGACGGCGACATGATCCTCAACGACGTCGGCGCGCAGTACGATTGCATGATCACCGACGTTTCGCGCGCGTGGCCATGCAACGGAAAATTCTCCGAACGACAGCACCGGGATTCCGCATGGGGGATGTGGATTTGACGGCGCGGAAATACAATTATGAGCTCCTCCACGATTTGGGATTGGTGGATTGCTACGAAAACGTGGGCAAGCTCATCTGGCACGGCGGCGCCCATCATGTGGGGCTGGACACCCACGATGTGGTGGCCTTTTCCCCGGATATGCTCCTGAAACCCGGCATGGTTTTCTGCGTGGATATCGGCGTTTACAATGAGGAATGGGGCATCGGCTTCCGTCTCGAGGACAACTGCCTGATCACGGAGGACGGCTGCGAAAACCTGTCCGCCGCGATTCCGCGCACAATCGAGGATATCGAGGCCGTCATGCGGGGAGACGCGTGATGGAACGCATTATTCTCTGGATTCTGGCGGCTGGCGCGGCGCTGGGCGGGCTGGATTTTCTGATCGGCAATCGCCTGGGACTGGGCGAACGCTTTGAGGAAGGCTTTAAGCTCCTGGGGCCGACGGCGCTTTCAATGGCGGGCCTTCTCTGCCTTGCGCCGCTGCTTTCAGGCGCGCTCGAGTCCACCCTCGCTCCCATCTGGCGCGCGCTGGGGCTGGATCCCGCGATGCTCGGCGGGATTCTGGCGATCGACATGGGCGGCTATCAGGCCGCGAAATTGCTCGCACAGGACGCGGCCATCGGGCGCTACGCCGGCATTCTCGTGGCGGCGACGCTCGGCTGCACGATCACCTATACGATTCCGCTGGGCGCGGGAATGCTGCGCGGCTCGGACGCGGTCGGATTCTACCGGGGAATGCTGATCGGGCTGGGCGCATTGCCGGTCGCGCTGCTGGCCGGCGGCGCGGCAAGCGGAATCGGCGCGCTGACGCTGGTCGTTCAGACCTTGCCGGTCGTCCTGTTTTCCCTCCTGCTGATGCTGGGCCTGAAGTTCTTTGCAAAGCAGTCCATCCGCGCGTTTTCCGCGTTCGCGACGCTGCTGCGCTGGCTGTCCATACTGGGATTGACCGCGGGCGCAGCGCAGTCCATTGCGAATATCCAGCTGATCCCAAACCTCGCGCCGATTGAAGACGCGATGAAAACGGTGTCCTCGATCGGCGTTGTGATGCTCGGCAGTCTTCCGGCTGCGGAGCTGCTGCGCCGCGCGCTGTCGAAGCCGCTGATGCGGTTGGGGCGCAGGCTCGGCATGAAGGATTCGAGCCTTACCGCGCTGCTGGTCGGTTTCGTGAGCATTACGCCGGCGCTCGCGATGATGAAGGAAATGGATCAGCGGGGGCAGACGATGAACGCCGCGTTTTCGGTCTGCGCCGCCTCCGCGCTCGCCGCGCATCTGGGATTCACGCTGAGCGCCGAACCGCAGATGCTCATGCCGCTGCTGCTGACAAAGCTTTTCGGCGGGATACTCGCCGCAGTTCTGGCAATCGCGTTTACAAAAGAAAAAGCGCATCCTTCTGTGAGCAATACGCGGTAAATCTGCGTTGCCCGCCGCTTTCCCGAAACGCGCGGCCCTTTTCCGCCGCCCCGCGCATGAAGGCCCTGATGGGGCGCCGCTGCGTCCGCGGCCTTTATCCTGAGGCGGGTCAAAAATTCGCTTCTGTGGATGTCTCCCACTCAGTCAGCGCCTGGCTGAATTTTCCAGCTGTCTCTCGCCCATCGCGCGTCTAAGGAACCGAAAGCCGAAGGTGTGCGCGGGCTATGCCCATCGGGATCTGGCGGAGCGCTTCGCCGCTTCTCGCTTCCCGGCTCCGCCCTGCCCGGAACAGCGAAGAAGCGCCCGGAGGCTTTCGCGCGGCAGGCCGCCGTCTCAGGCTTTGCCATAAGAGCGCAAATGGCGCGGCGTTAAGGCGCTGGGCGCGCCGGAAGGCATGACGCTTGACAATAAAGCCGCCGGAATCGGCTCCCTGAATCTGCGGCCGCGCTCCCGCCTCACAAAAAATGAATCCGCTCTTCAACCCCACATGGGAAGAAGGGCGGATTTTCGTATACTGACGCTTCAGCCTTTGGGGGACTTAACCGGATTGGCCTCGCCGTTTTGCGCGTTCAGCCGCTTTTCCAGCGCCGACTGCTTGGCAAGGATCGCGTTGACCTTGTCGTAGAGATCCTCGATCATGATCTCTGTTTTCAGGTTCACCTTGTAGTCGTTCTCGGCGCGGCGGCGATCCTTTTCCTCCTGCCGGTTCTGGCTCATCATGATCAGCGGCGCCTGAATGGCCGCGATGCAGGACAAGACCAGATTCAGCAGGATGAACGGATACGGGTCGAACGCCCGGGCGGCCAGCAGCGTGTTTATGACCATCCACAGCACCAGCCCGCCGGTGAACGAAAAGATGAACGCCCAGCTGCCGGCGAATTTCGCGATCGCGTCCGCCGCCCGCTGGCCGAGCGTGTCCTTCGCCTTTTCCTCAGAGGGGTTGACGGACACGCGGCTGTCCACCAGCAGCGAGAGCACCTCTTCGTCCGTCATGTCCTTCTGAATATCCCGAAGCACTTCCTTGAGCAGCTTTCGATTTTCCTTCATGGTTTCCTCCGCCCTCTGCAATTTATTCCGCGTCCATGGTCGAATCGGGCCGGGGCATCGCGTCCGCGCGGCCGGTCACCTCGAGATAAAAGGCGGCTTCCGCGGCATTCTGATAGGGCAGAAGCCAAAGACAGCCGATGCCCAGCGTCAGCACGCACAGAAGAGTCCAGCCGATGAAGCTCAGATCCAGACAGAAGAGCCGCCATTTGTTGCCGTTCATCAGCTCCTTGGAGCGGGCGATGGCCTCCATCACGCCCATATCCGGGTTCTCAGCCATCAGATAGGGCGCGAGCGCATAGCGATAGCTCGCGACGATGCCCGGAACAATGAACAGCAGCGTCCACAGAAAGGTCAGCAGCGAGGTCATGAACCACAGGCCGAACGCCCGCCCCCAGATGCAGAAGCGGGAGAACAGCGTGGCGAAGGCGGGCGGATTCTCGCGGGTGAGCAAATCGAGGTTGTAGCGCTTCAATCCCAGCTCGATCGCCCCGCCGATCAGCAGCTGAATCACGGCAAGAACCACGACGACCGGCATAATCGCGTTCAGCGCGCGATTGACTGCGGGCGAAGCGAGGAAGTCGGAGGTAAACAGCGACGAACCGAATACCGGCCCTTCAATATAAACGCTGTATTCGTCGGAATACTGATAGCGATCGCCCATGCGGCCTCCGGAGGCCGCGCCAGATGTAAAATCCAGGCCGCCGCCCAGCAGCACGGCGACCAGCGTCACGCCGATGGCGAGCGCCCAGAAGCCGCGAAGCGCCTTGCGGGCAATGGCGCGGAAATGGCTGGACAAATACATAGAAATCATCCTCTCATGTTCCTCTTTTTTGGGGGAAATTCCAAAATGCTGAAGCGCTTATCGAAGC
>SFOF01000256.1 GCA_004552515.1 Clostridiales bacterium | reverse complement strand
ATGTCCTGTGTTCGATCACGCCTGCTGTTTGCCGCATAGCGCCAAACAGGACGGCTTGCGGGATGTTCCGTTTCTGTTCCGCCGTGGGTCGTGATCGCCATTCGTGCGTTCTCGAATCGTCGGTGCGGTTATCGGGCTTTGTGGGTTCACTTCGGGCGTGTACGTTTCTTTATGGCGATCCCGACGGAGAACGAAGGGACGGGGGAACGCGGAGAACGGAGGGAACGGAGAACGGAGTCGGCGGCGCGGCGGAAGAGCGTTTTTGCGTGACCATATCGGCTTTGCGGCGTTTTCCGCGGGGAGTCCGTTGGGGGCTGCGCGCCCCCAAACCTGCGCCAAAGAGCCATTGGCTCTCTGGACTCTCTTCATTTGGGTCGTAATGTGGGTGCGCTTTACGCGGCGAAGGGCACTCGGGTATAACGAAGACTTGAGTGTCTTGCGTTTGTCTCACGCCTGTCATACGTTCCTCTCGGAATGTCTCGCGTTCGATCACGCCTGCTGTTTGACGCATAGCGCCAAACAGGACGGCTTGCGTTGTGTTCCGTTCCTATTCCGCCGTGGGTCGTGATCGCCATTAGCGCGTTCTCGGGTTGCCGTGCGGTTATCGAACTTGGCTGGTTCACTTCGGGCTTGTGCGTTTCTTTATGGCGATCCCGACGGAGAACGAAAGGGACGGGGGAACGCGGAGAACGGAGGGAACGGAGAACGGAGTCGGCGGCGCGGCAGAGTGCGTTTTTGCGTGACCATATTGGCTTTGTCGTGTTTTCCGCGGGGAGTCCGTTGGGGGCTGCGCGCCCCCAAACCTGCGCCAAAGAGCCATTGGCTCTCTGGACTCTCTTCATTTGGGTCGTGATGTGGGTGCGCTTTACGCGGCGAAGGGCACTCGGGTACAACGGAGACTTGCCAAACTCCAATTTATGGTTTGGCAAGTCGTGTGGCCGCATAATCGCTCCTATGCGTGCAAGCCTTTGAGTCAGGCCGCGCAAAGTGGAACCGGCACAGCCGGCAGGCCGCCTTACGCGTGCATCGCCGCCAGCGCCGCCGCGCCGCGAATGCCCGCGTCGTTGCGATGTACCGCCAGACAGGTGATCGCGGCGATTTCGTCGGCGTAGTGCGGACAAACCTCCTTCAGCGCTTCGGCAAGCGTGTGCAGCAGGATGTCGCCCGAGGCGCTGATGCCGCCGCCCAGCACGAACGCTTCTGGCCGGAAAAGCATAAACAGCCCGGCAATGCCGATCGCCACTTCGTGCAGATACTGGCGGAACACGCCCATCATCTCGGGATCGCCCGCGCGCGCCGCGTCGATGATCTCCCGCGCGTTGTCGCGATGGCCCATTTGGCACAGCGCGCGCGCCGAGGCGTACATCTCATAGCACCCCTTCAGCCCGCAGCCGCAGGGCAGCCCGTCCGCATGCGTGATGAAATGGCCGATCTCGCCGCCGTTGTTGCGGTGGCCGCGCCAGGGCTTGCCATTGATCAGCAGCGCGCCGCCCACGCCCGTGCCGAACGTGATATAGACCACGCTGTTCAGGCCGCGGCACGCGCCGTCCCACCATTCTGCGGCCATCTGCGTCTGCGCGTCGTTGTCCACCCACACCGGCATCTTCAGGCGGCGGTTGAGCATGGCGCACAGCGGCGCGTTCTGCCAGCCGAGGTTGGTGGCCGTGACTAGATTCTGCGGCAGCACGACCCAGCCGGGCGTGCCCACGCCGATGCGCTCGATCGGGAAGGGACAATTTTCCACCATGCCGGCGATCAGCTCGACCATGCCGTCCGGATCGTTCAGCACGGAGGGCGCGCTGGTCTTGTAGACGAGATTGTGACCGTCCTCGAGCACGCCGAATTTGACGGAGGTGCCGCCGATGTCCACGCCGGCAATGTAACTGGGCATAAAAAGACCTCGCTTTCGTGATAACGCCCGTCTCATCTCCTTGAGATTCGGCGCGGCGTGTGATATAATGGAATCGAAAACAACATCAGAGCGCGTTTCAAAGCCGCAAGGACGGTCAAGGCTCCGCAATGTCCGCTGAACGCTCATGCGCCCATCCCGGCGTCAGGAACCCGCCGAATCCGAACCGCGCGTCGCGGCTGCGCCCGCCGGTTTCTGCCTTGCCGAGAACCGTCGAAATGTTTCCGTCAGCAGAATTTTTGAGACGCACTCTAAAACTGAGAGGAGAACACGCCATGAACAAGAATCCCTTCGGCATTTCTGTCGGCATGAACACCTACAGGCTGCTGCCCGAATACGCGCGCGCCGGCTTCGAGGTCGTCGAGATCTGCCTGCCCTTCAAGCCGTTCGAGGAGCGCCGCGCCGTTGCGCTGGCCGCGTTCGACGCGGTGAAGGCCGCCGGTCTGACGCTCTGGTCGGTGCATCTGCCCTTCGCGCGCGAGCTGGACATCTCCGAGCTGGACGAGGAGAAGCGCGCCGCCATCGTCAGGGAGCTGACGCAGGACATTGAGCTGGCGCGGTCGCTGGGCGCAAAGACGCTGGTCGTCCACGGCAGCAGCGAGCCGAATCCGGACGAGGAACGCGCCGCCCGCATGGCCGCCTGCGCCCAGAGCCTTGAGGCGCTGCAAGCCGCCGCGGGTGATCTGGCGCTGGCGGTTGAGGATCTGCCGCGCACCTGCATCGGCCGCACCGGCGAGGAAATCGCCGAGCTGGGCCGGCACTGCGCGGGCGTGTGCTTCGACGTGAACCACCTGCTGCGCGAGAGCCACGAGACGTTCATGCGCCGCGCGGCCGATCAGGTCATCACGACGCATTTGTCCGATTACGACGGCGTTGACGAGCGCCACTGGCTGCCGGGCATGGGCGTCGTGCCGTGGAAGCTGATTTACGACGGTCTGCTGGCGGCGGGCTATACCGGCCCGTTCCTGTTCGAGCTGGGCGCCGATCCGGCCACGAAGCAGCCCTACGCGCCCGAATCGATCATTCCCGCCTGGAAAAAGGCCATCGCGGGCTGACGCGTGTCGTTACGAATTATTATACCCGCTTTTCGCATCCCTGTCAAATCCTCCGCGTCTCTGCGCGGGGGATTCTTTTCGTGCGCGGCGGCAGGGCGGCGCGGGGCTTTTCCGGCGGGCTTATCCGCGGGGGCCGGACGGCGGAGGGCGCGTCGGCGGGGCGTTTGTCCGCGCTGACGCGGCGATATGTTAGTGCGAATGATGGGTTCGTGAATTGCGGGCCGTCGAAATGTTGCGCTTGGCCGGTTTTAGCTCCGGCTGGAGGGATTGTGCGCGCGGGGCTGTTCTGCGGAGCGATGCGGCTCGCGCGCGGGGACTGCGTTCGTCCTGTGGCGGTCGTGCGGTTTTCACTTGCGGCGTTTGTGCGCGCTGGCGCGGCGGGGCGTTCGTCTGGTATT
>SFOF01000030.1 GCA_004552515.1 Clostridiales bacterium | reverse complement strand
GTCTCGTTGATGATCAGCGAATCGCCGGGGTTGAGATAGTCGATCACGTCGTAAAAATGCTTATGCTCGATTGCGCCCGTGTCCCTGTTGACCACCATCAGGCGGCTGTGGTCGCGCGGCTCGACCGGCGTCTGGGCGATCAGCTCCTCGGGCAGATCATACATGAAATCGGACGTTTTCATATCGCTTCATCCTTTCGATGGTTGAGGGTTATAATACGATGTCTCCGGGGCGATACCCCTCGGGCAGCGGCTCCTCCGTCACGAAGGGCAGGGACGGATCCTCCAGCGCGGGGATGAACGCCTCGAACGGATAGCGCTCGAACTCGCAGGCATAGCTGCTCTGGCCGAACCAGCCGCCCTCTTTGGCCTTGAGGTTGATGTCGCGGGCGAACTTCGTGGCGTTCGAGCAGTCGTGCACCACGCAGGGCCAATGCTCCTCGGCGGCGATGCGCATGAAATCGAGCGTCAGATCGCGGCTGAAGACCGGCGAGATGTAGCCGTGGCGGGAGATATACATTGGCTCCCCCTCGTAGTTGGCGATGTTGTTGGGGTTGAGGTGCAGCTCGGCGCAGTTGATGAACTCCACGCCCGTGCTTAGAATCGCCGGCTTCTTTTCGGCGAACTGGGCAAAGAAATCGGGGGTCATGGGCGTTTCAATGCCGACGTGAGGGATGTACTTCTTCGCCGTGGCCATGGCCGCGATCACTTTATCCGCGCAGTTGCTTGCGCCGAGATTGAAGCGCAGCTCGTCCAGCCCCGCCTCGCCCAGCGCGCGCAGATTTTCCTCGGTGGCCAATGTTCCGTTGGTGTACATGTGCTGATAAACGCCCGCGCGGCGGAAGGTTTTGATGATGCCGTAGTATTTTTCGATCTCCATGAACGGCTCGAGATAGACGTAGGACACGCCGCTGGGCCTGTCATAGATCGAGAGCAGAAGCTCCACGTCACGCTCGCGGTATTTGCTGCCGCCGATCTCCCACATGTCCTCGCCGATGGGCGGCTGGCAGTCCAGCTCGCCGTAATTGTAGCAGAAGGGACACTGGAGATTGCAGCGGTTGGTCTTGCGGATGGCGTTCAGGCCGCGTCCAGTGAGACAGGAGCGGCATCCGCGCGAAAACTGCGCGTCGCTGCCGACGTAAAGCGTTCGTCCGGCGAGCGACTTGAGATTCGGGATGGCGGAGAGCTTTTCGGCCCGGCGTGCCTCCACTGCGTCCTCCAGCTGTGCGAACACCGCGTAGACGATCTCCATCTGGCGGGGCATGATCTCCTCGTCCTCGGGCAGCGCGGCGAAGAATGAGAACCACATCAGGGCGTCCTGCTTGGATATTTTCAAATCAAATCCTCCTCAAAGAGCTGTGTTCGTATCATATGGTTTCATTATATCATGGCTGTGTGAAGAGTCGGTTATTGAGCGCACCCTTACGCGGCTTTTTTGTCATGCGCGGGCGAAGGAGCGCATTTCCTGATAGGACAGGGGAGGGGGCGGCGCCATGCGCGCAGAATATGACAGGGAGGCGGCGGTCGCCTATGCGCGCAGGTGGGCGCTTGGCCGCAATCCGCGCTTCGGCGACTTTTCGGCGCTGGGCGGCGATTGCGCCAATTTCGCGTCGCAGTGCCTGTGGGCGGGCTGGGGCGATATGACGGAGGGCTGGCATTACCGCTCGATGAATGAGAGAACGCCCTCGTGGAGCGGCGTGCGCTTCCTGCGCGAGTGGCTGCTGCTGGACGGGCGCGCCCAGCTCTGCCGCGCGGATGAGGCGGAGGCGGGCGATCTCGTGTTTCTCTGGAACGGCGCGAGGTGGTATCATGTGCTGGTGCTGCTCACGCCGGGCGAGGGCGCGACTGCCGCGGCGCACACCCGCGACGCGCTCGACAGGCCGCTGGGCGACTGGACAGCTTTGCGGGAATATGTGCACATCTTTTGAGGGGGACGTCCAAAATTCGCGCGCGGCTGTAACGGACGGCACGTTGATACAGCGTTTTTTGCGCTTTGGGTTGCGCCGCGGCGGACAGCTGTGCTACAATCGGGGCGAGACATTCGATGACGATAAGGAGCCTTTTCATATGATGGATTACAACAGACTGCTGCGCGGCGAGCCGCTGTTCTGGTCGCGGCTGGGGTTCTGCTATGACCCGCCGATTAAGGACGCGGCGGGACGGCCGCTCATCATGTACGCCGATCAGAGCCGGTTCGTGCGCTATCACAGGCAGTTTGCGGACGCGGGCGTGCGCATCCACACGTCGATTCTCCACGCCGGCTGGATGGGCGAGGACGAATACGATTACTCACTGACCGACCGCATACTGGGCGAATTTTTCGCGGCCAATCCCGACTGTTTGTATATGCCGCGCGTCAAGCTGAACGTGCCGCCGCTGTGGTGCCGCGCGCATCCGGAGGACACGTTCGTCTACTGGGAGGGCGCGCCGCACCGCACGGCGGCGGAAATCGCCGATCTGGCCGGCGGGCCGCGTCAGGACTGGCTCGGCTATGAGGCCGAACACGGCTATCAGATCGCCGACGCGGATTTCGTCGATCCGCGCCCCAACGTGAGGTCGCTGATCGCGCTCCAGTCGGTTTCGTCCGAGCAATGGAAGCGGGACGCAGGCGAGGCGCTCGCGCGGCTGATCGATCACATCGAGAGCGGGCCTTACGCCGAACGGATTGTGGGCTATCACGTCGGCTTCGGGCCGTGCGCCGAGGTCATGCAGTGGGGGCGCGCCTGCGGGCATTACGGCGATTATGGCATCGTTCAGCTCAGGAATTTCTATCGCTGGGCGGAGGAAAAATACGGATCACGGGAAGGCGTATGCGCGGCGTGGGGGCTGGAAAGCATCGACGAAAACGCCTGCTTCCTGCCCTCGCCCGAGGTGCGCTATGCGCAGAACGATACGCTGGACGGGCTGATGCGCGTGGGGAAGATGCTGTGCATCGACTACGACCGCTTCGTTTCGGACGCGGTGGTGGACGCGGTGACGCACTTCGGGCGCATCGTCAAGGAAAAGACCGGCAAGGCGTACGGCAGCTTTTACGGCTATATGAACTTCTGCGAAAACGCGCAGTACGCCGGGCATCTGGCGATCGACCGGCTGCTGGACAGCCCGTATATCGATTTTCTGGCCGCGCCCAAGTCGTACTACCGCGCCAATGAGAACAACCCCGGCGGCGAGATGATCCCGGCGCAGTCGGTCAATCTGAAAAAGCTGTGGCTGGACGAGCTGGACAACCGCACGTTCCTCGCGGGCGACGGCAATGGCCGCGTCGATAACGTCGAGGACACCTGCGGCGTGTTCTGGCGCGAGTTTGCCAAGAACCTTTCGCACAATTCGGGCTTCTGGTGGATGGATCTGGGCGGCGGCTGGTTCGATCATCCCGCGCTGATGGCGCAGGTGGAGCGCATGGCGCGCGCCAAGCGGCTGATCGAGCAGCAGCCTTACGAGAGCGCCGCCGATGTACTGGTGCTCATGGGCGAGGAGGGGATGCTGCGCGCGGGCGTGAGTACGAGCCTGACCAACAGCTGCTCGCGCGATTTTCTCGCCGAGCTGGCCATGTCGGGCGTGCTGTTCGATACGTACCGCCTGTCCGATATTCACGCGATCGATATGTCGCGCTATCGTCTGGTGATCTTCGCGCACACGCTGGCGATCGGCGGCGACGTGCCCGGCTGGGCGCGCTCGCTTGAAGCGAGGGGCGCAACGCTCATGTTCAACTATGCCGCGGGCTATTATACCGGCGATCGGGCGGGGCTTGACAGCGTGCGCGCGTTCACCGGCTTTGACTGCGCGCAGGACGGCCTGTCCGAGGACGGCGATTGCCCGACGCTGTGTATAACCGACGCGGACGTGGAAATACTCGCCGCCGAAAATGACCGCGCAAAGCTCGTCCGGCGGGGGCGGCGCGTGATGAACTGCCTGAGCCGCATAACGCGCTGCCAGCTGCGCGAAATCGCGGAAAGGGCGAACTGCCGCCTGATTGGCGAGGCCGGCGCGGTCTATTACGGCGACGCGCGCTTTACCGGCGTGTTTTTCAGCGGGAAAAACGCGATTCATCTGCCGGAGAGGGCCGACTGGCGCGATCTGGCGAGCGGCGCGCTCCATGCCGATACCGACTGCGTGAGGACAGACGGCGCGAAGGCCATGCTGCTTGTCCGGGAGCAAAAGGATTGAGAGATTTCCCTCAATGGGGGCTTGTTAAGACCCGAAAAATGTGTTACAATAAAATAAAGAGCTTTTTTCGGGAGGACAAATGCAATGCTCAAAAAATGGACGACCCTCGCGGCGCTGGTTCTGGCGACGGCGCTGCTTCTGACCGGCTGTGTTCAGGGCGGCGACGCCGTCGATCCGAACGCCGAACCCACGGCCACGCTGGCTCCTCTGACCGAGCCAATGTACACCGACCGCGAGGCGCTGTATCAGTACTATAACGCCGTGACGTTCGACGAGACGCTGACCAGCCTGACCGAAAAGTACGGCGAGCCGGTCAAGGAGGAGGGGGAATCGGGCGACAGCTACAGCTGGGTGATGGAGGACGGCTACGGCTTTGCCGCGGCATTCTTCGACAGCGGCCGGCTGCGCGCCAAGGTGCTCTACTATAAGGATCTGCGCCAGCTGGGCGAGATCTCGAACGCCACGAGCATCGATCAGTTTGCCGTGCTGAACAAGAACTATACCTACGCCATGACTTGCGGCGCGCTGGGCGGCCGCGCGATGGAGCTGGCTCAGATCGCGCAGGATACCAGCGACAATCCGGAGATCAAGCGCCTTTACGTCTGGGCGACCCCCAAGGGCGATGTCGTGCAGGTGCTCTTCAGCGGCGATGAAAAGCTGGAATCGGTCAGCTATACGCTCGCCGAGGGCGAATAAGCGACTCCATAATCGCATGAGAAACGCGCCTCGTTCGGAGAATTTCCGAGCGAAGCGCGTTTTTTTATGTATCGAGATTTGAGGGGCGATGTCAGCCGTTTTTCCACGCGCGGCGGTCGTGTAGCGCGTACAGGCCCCAGGTGAGCATCTCCGTGCCGCCCAGCATGACCAGCGCCCAGAGAACAGACATAGGCACGCTCTGCGCATAGACGCGCAGAAACGGATAGGGGCCGTCCACGACGCGCGCTATGTTGAGCGCGGTCAGAACGGCGGCATAGAGAAACGTAAGCCCGGCGGGCAGGAGCGCGTCGATGCGGCGCAGCGCCGGCTGTTTCTCGAAGAGCATGAAGCCGAAAAACGCCGCGAGCGGGCAGAGCAGATGGTGATACAGCATCGTGCTCTCGAAGAGCAGCATACCGTATGCGCCGCCGGTCATGGGCGCGAGCACCAGCACGACCACGAGGAACGTGACCGACAGGCAGCACACCGCGGCATACTTGAGCCGCTGCGCCCAGACGGGAATATCCGCGCCCGTCCGCAGCGCGCGCAGCTGAAACGCGGCGAGCAGCGCGCAGGCGGCGAGGGCGAGGAGGTTGCTGTCCTGCGTGTAGAACTGGAACATCCAGACGCCCAGCTGCCGCCAGCTCATGGCCGCGCCGATGATCTCCAGAACGACCATGGCCAGATCGAGCGCAAGCGCCGCGCGCAGGGCTGATTTTTCGGACATGACTATCCCTCCCGTGGTCAATGGGCGATGGAACTGCCCCTGAATCGGCCTGCGTCTGCGCTAAAAAACGCAGCTTATCCTGATCTGCGCCCAAGCGGCGACGCAAGGCCGCGCCCCGTGCCGGTGAAAATGCAGACGCGGCGTTTCGGAAATTCTCAGAGCACAACGCGGCGTTCCTGCGCCGGAAAGCCAATCTTTGCTCTCGCTGAACCGGCGGTTTCGCCCCTGAATCGGCTTGCGGCTGCGCATAAAAGCGCAAAGCAGCTCGTTTCGCGATTTTTTTTGAAGCGGGCGCTAGTTCATCGCTACGTCGTGCAGACGCTCGGCAAAGAGCGCTTCGGCGCGGGTTATGACCGCGCGCGCGTCCTCGCTGTTCGGGCTTCTGAGCAGCTCGCGCGCCGCGTCGTGTGTCTCCTTGAGCAGCGCCGTGTCGCTCAGCGCCGCGCCTGCGCCCAGCGACATCACGCCCGACTGGCGCTGGCCGAGCAGCTCGCCGGGGCCGCGCAGCTCCATGTCCTTCTGCGCGATTTCAAAGCCGTCGTTTGTGCGCGTGAGCAGCCGCAGCCGCTCGTTCGGCTCGGCCATGAGGAAGCAGTAGGACATCGCCGCGCCGCGCCCCACGCGCCCGCGCAGCTGATGAAGCTGGGCCAGCCCGAAGCGCTCGGCGTTCTCGATGACCATGACGCTGGCGTTGGGCACGTTCACGCCCACCTCGATGACCGTCGTGGACACCAGCACGTCGATTTCTCCGGCGTGGAAGGCGTTGAGCGTTTCCTCCTTGTCGGCGCTCTTCATGCGGCCGTGTACCAGCGCCACGCGCAGATCGGGCAGGTATTTCGTGCGCAGCTCCTCATAGATGACCTCGGCGGGCTTTGCGTCCACCGCTTCGCTCTCCTCAATCAGCGGGCAGACGACGTAGATCTGCCGCCCCGCCTGTACCTGCGCGCGCAGAAAGCCGTACATATCATTGCGCTTTTTCTCGGGCACGATGCGCGTCTGCACCGGCGTGCGGCCGGGGGGCAGCTCGTCCACGACCGATATGTCCAGATCGCCGTAGAGGATCAGCGACAGCGTGCGCGGTATGGGCGTGGCCGACATGACCAGCACGTTGGGCGAAGAGCCTTTTTCCGAAAAGAGCGTGCGCTGGCGAACGCCGAAGCGATGCTGCTCGTCGGTAATGACCAGTCCGAGATGATTGTAGGCGACGCTTTCGGTGATCAGCGCGTGCGTGCCGATCACTGCCTGCCATTCGCCCGACGCGATGGCCTCGTGCGCCAGCCGCTTGTTTTTCGGCGTGAGCGAGCCGGTCAGCAGGCCGCAGCGGATCCCCAGCGGCTCGAGCAGCCTCTGCGCCGATTCGTAGTGCTGCGCGGCGAGAATCTCCGTCGGAGCCATCAGCGCGCACTGCCAGCCGCCCCTGACCGCGGCGTACATCGCGGCGAAGGCGATGGCCGTCTTGCCGCTGCCCACGTCGCCCTGAACCAACCGCGCCATGGGGAAGGGCGCGCGCATATCGGAGAGCACCTCGCAAAGCACGCGTCTCTGCGCGTTTGTCGGCGTGAAGGGCAGCGTTTTCCAGTATTCGTCCGCGCGCGCGTCGGGGCAGTCGATCATGACGCCCTCGCGCTTTGTGCCGCGCATCAGCCACAGGCCGACCTGAAAGAACAGCAGCTCCTCGAACGCCAGGCGGCGGCGGGCGGCGGCAAGCGCGTCGTGATTGAGCGGGCAGTGGGCGTTGCGCAGGGCGCAGTTGCGCTCACACAGGCCGTATCGGCGGCGCAGCGTTTCGGGCAGCGTCTCCTCATACTGGCCGTCCTGAGCGTCCAGCGCGGCGAGGATGGTCTGCTGGAGCACGCGCGGCGTGATGCCCGCCAGCGGCTTGTAGACCGGCTTCAGGCCTTCGCCCGTTTCAAACGCGGGGCAGACCAGCTGAAGCTCGCCGAAGCGCGCCTCAACCTTGCCGTAGAGCAGAAATTCGCGCCCGGGCACGAGCGTCTCCTTGAGCCACGGCTGATTGTACCACACCGCGCTCATCGTGTCGGAATCGTCGCTGACGCGTGCCTTGATCACCAGCAGCTTGCCCGCGCGATGCACCGCCGCGCCGCCGGATACGCGCACGCGCACAGCCGCTTCATCGCCGGCGCACAGCTCGCCCAGCGGACGGACGCGGCTCAGATCGCGGTATTCGCGCGGCAGATAGGCGAGCAGCGCCGAGACTGTATCGATGCCGGCCTCGTGCAGCGCCTTGAGACGCGCCGGGCCGACGCCCTTAATATCGGAAAGACGGAGTTCGCTCATGGCCGGTGGCCTCCTTATTGCGGGGTGCGTTCAGAGTGCGGCTTGGAGAGTTTTTAAGCGGCGCTTTCGGCGATTTCTGCGTCCGAAAGCCCGGCCTGAAGCCGCAGAGCCTTCGGTTTCTATTCATGAAGGTGGTTGGCTCTGAAGGGATTTCGGATTCCCGTCAGAAGCTGTTTTCGTTCAGACGGGAGTGAGAAAATCCGATCGGACTCACAGCTCTTCTCTTTTCAGACGCGCTCCATAGGAGGGATTTATTAAGCCGCGCCCTTGGCCGCTCTCAAGTCTGATCCCCGGCGGGATCGGGCGTTTAATCCCTTGTAAGTCCAATCTCCCATCGGAAGCCGCGTTTATTTTCAGGGGCATGGAGCGCCGCGAAAAAATCAACCGGCGCGCGTCGGGACTGAAAAGGGAGAGGCTGAAGCAGCCTCTCCGCGTATGAATGAAGCGCAATCGGCGCGCCCTGTTATTCGACTGAGATGATGTAATAGTACAGCGGCTGATCGCCTTCGTAGAGCGTTACGTCGCAGTCCTCATAGAGCGCCTGCAGCTCGTCCCTGAGCGCCTCGGCCGATTCCTTGCTGGTTTCCTGGCCGTAGAATATGGTAATCAGCTCGGAATCGTCGCTTACCATCTCCTTGAGCGACTCCTTGGCGACCTCTTCAACCGACTGGCCGACGCAGCTGATCTTGTTGTCGATCAGGCCCATGATGTCGCCCTCGTGGATGTCGTGGCCGTCGAAATTGGTATCGCGCACGGCGTAGGTGATGGAGGCGGTGTGAACGTTCATGGCCGCTTCCTTCATGGCCTCGAAGTTTTCCTCGCCGCTTGCGTCCGGCACAAAGGCCACCGCGGCGGAAATGCCCATGGGCACGGACTTGGTCGGCACAACGTAGACCTTTTTCTCGGTCAGCTCGGCCGCCTGCTGCGCCGCCAGAATGATGTTTGAGTTATTGGGCAGCACGAACACCTCGTCGGCGTGGGTTTCGTCGATGGCGTCGGCCAGATCCTTGATGGTGGGATTCATGGTCTGTCCGCCATCGACCACCTTGTCTACGCCCAGATCATGGAAGATGCCGGAGATGCCCTCGCCCAGCGCCACGGCCACCATGCCGAAGGGCTTGTTGGGCACGGCCGCCTTCGCTTCTTCCTCGGCCTTCTGCTTGGCCTGACGCTCGCGGAATTCCTCGAGCATATTGTCGATCTTGATGGCGTCCAGCTCGCCCAGCTCAAGCGCCATCTGCAGCGCCTTGCCGGGATCGTTGGTGTGGACGTGAACCTTGACGACCTCCAGATCGCCGATGACGATCACGCAGTCGCCGATGCGCTCCAGGCGCTTGCGCAGCCGGGCCACCTCGCTGTCCTTCATGTCGGGGCGGGGATGCGAGACAATGAACTCGGTGCAGTAGGCGTAGGTGATCTCGGTGAGGTGATCGTGGTCGTCCACATACTCGCCGGGCAGCGGCTTGGGCGCGACGGTCTCGGCCGTGGCGGTATCCTCGACCGGCTCGCCCACCAGCGCGGCGCGGAAGCCGGTGAAGAATACCATGAGGCCCTTGCCGCCGGAATCGACCACGCCGGCCTGCTTGAGCACGGGCAGCATCTCGGGCGTGCGGCGCAGGATCGCGTCGCCGCGCTCGACCACCACGTTCATCAGCTCGACCAGATCGTCTGTTTTGGCGGCCTCGCGCTCGACCTCCTCGGCGATGACGCGAATGACGGTCAGGATCGTGCCCTCCTTGGGCTTCATGACGGCCTTGTAGGCGGTGTCCGCGCCCAGGCGCATGGCTTTGGCGAAGAGCGGCGCGTCCATGAGATCGCTGCCCTCGAGCGCCTTGGCGATGCCGCGCAGGATCTGGCTCAGGATAACGCCGGAGTTGCCGCGCGCGCCCTTGAGAGCGCCCTTGGCCACGGTGCTGGCTACGTCGCCGGCGCCGCTGAAGGAGCGGCTGCCCAGCTCGCGGGCGGCGGAGAGTATGGTCTGGGACATATTGGTGCCCGTGTCGCCGTCCGGGACGGGAAACACGTTGAGGGCATCGACGGCCTGCCGGTTTTTGTCCAGAAGAGCCGCGCCCGAGAGAAACATTTCCTTGAGCGTCAGACCGTCCACTGTTGTGATAGGCAAATTACATTCCTCCATTCAGACGATCTGCGCCCTCAGACGCGGATGTCTTCGACCGAAACAGTGACCTTCTCGACCTTGATGCCGGTCAGATGCTCGATTTTGTATTTGACGGTGTCGATGATATTGGCGGCGACGGCGCTGATTGAAATGCCGTATTCGACGATGATGAACAGATCGACGTTTACGGAATCGGCGGCCGGCCGGATACGCACGCCGCGGCCCAGATTTTCGCGGCCCAGGAGCTGGACAAGCCCGTCGGTCGTTCGCTTGGCCGCCATGCCGACGATGCCGTAGCACTCGAGAGCGGAATAGCCGGCAACCTTCAGCAGAACGTCCTCATTGACGGTGACGGTGCCCAGTTCAGTGGTAAATTTGCAGTCCATAAGCGAAACCTCCAATCGAGGATATGTCCTATATGTAAGAATAGTATACATGAGATCGCGCCGCGATGCAAGCGCCCCAATGCAAAACATGATAAGAAATTGTGTTTGAGCCGATATTTTCGCATTAAATTTCCTGTCAGGGATAAAAATATGCCGCCGCGCCGAAGAAATTCACATAAACTACTTGCAAATTGCCGCGAGAACTGCTATAATACCTAGTGTTTTATGTGAACGCCTAAAGGAGGTGTGATCGATGGGAAAGTTTTGTGAGGTTTGCCACAAGGGTGTTGTCTCCGGCAACAACGTGAGCCATTCCAACCATAAAACTCGCCGTACCTGGGCTCCTAACACGCAGCGTGTCCGCGTGAATGTGAACGGAACGCCTACCCGTATGTACGTGTGCACCCGTTGTCTGCGCAGTGGCAAAGTGGAGCGAGTTTAAGTTCGAGGCATTGTGAAGGAGCGTAGTACCTTTGCTGCGCTCCTTTTCATTACCTCGCCCCCCGGCACGGGCGTGTTTTCTCGAATTTTCTTCGGTAACATTGGATATATGTAATCTACCATCGCGGATTTTGGAGCCGAAACGCAATCCGAGGGCGGATGCGGGCGGCTTCATGCGTTCTTTCGTTGGAGCTTTCGAACATGAAACGCGGCGAAGGGTCGCTGCGGCAGGTCCGCGGGATTTTTTATATAGATCGTGCGCCGGAGCGGGGCTTCAGGCCGCACGGTGAGAGGATGGGGGCCATGGATACTGACCAGATCACTGTCCCGAACGACAGTCCGGTATTGATTGGATTGCGGATCCGCGACGCGCGGATGCAGCGGCACCTCAAACCCGAGGCGCTCGCCGGTCAGCTGGGCATCAGCAAGGCGCATTTGTGCAACATCGAGTATGGCCGCAAGGTTCCCTCGCTGGAGCTGATCATCAGCGTGGCGCACGCGCTGGCCGTCAGCCTGGATTATCTGCTGCTCGGCATGGAGCGCGTTGATCGGCCGCTCCCGGATGAAATTCAAATGCACTCGGATGAATTCCTGCTTTCGCGCTGCCTTTATGTGCGCAAGGGCAAGATTCCCTGGGATGGTCTGTAAGGCAACGCTGCCTTTTTCCTTGCGACGCGCCGCGTTTCGGACGGCGTGCTTCGCGAGGATTTTTTTCTTTCGAACGCCATGTAAATTGATGCCTTTTTCCCTTGCCTTGGGGGAAAAGGCATAGTATAATAGAGCACAGAAAAGAACGTATGAACAGGGGGCTTCGTTCGTATGGCCGACAGCAAAAAGAGCGAAAAGAACGTCGCGACGCAGCGATTTGGCGATGAAAAGAAAAAGGCGCTGGATATGGCGCTGAGCAAGATAGAAAAGGACTTCGGCAAGGGCTCGGTGATGAAGCTCGGCTCGGCGGAGAAGATGCAGGTCGAGGTTATCCCGACCGGCTGCCTGCATCTGGATTTCGCGCTGGGCGTGGGCGGTCTGCCGCGCGGCCGCATCATCGAAATCTATGGGCCGGAATCCTCCGGCAAGACGACGCTGGCGCTGCAAACCGTGGCGCAGGCGCAGAAGATGGGCGGCACCGCCGCGTTCATCGACGCGGAGCACGCGCTCGATCCGGTGTACGCCAAGGCGCTGGGCGTGGACATTGACGAGCTGTACGTCTCTCAGCCCGACAACGGCGAGCAGGCGCTGGACATCTGCGAGGCGCTCGTGCGCTCCGGCGCGATCGACATCGTGGTCGTCGATTCGGTGGCCGCGCTGGTGCCCAAGCAGGAAATCGAGGGCGACATGGGCGAGAGCCACGTCGGCCTTCAGGCGCGATTGATGAGCCAGGCGCTGCGCAAGCTGGCCGGCGTGATCGCCAAGACCAACGCCGTGGTGATCTTCATCAACCAGCTGCGCGAAAAGGTCGGCGTGATGTACGGCAATCCCGAGGTCACCACCGGCGGCAAGGCGCTCAAGTTCTATGCCACCGTGCGCATCGACATCCGCAAGGGCGAGCCGATCAAGAACGGCTCGGAGATCATCGGCAACCGCGCCAAGATCAAGATCGTCAAGAACAAGGTCGCGCCGCCGTTCCGCGTCTGCGTGGTGGATATGCTCTACGGCGAGGGCCTTTCCCGGGAGGGCGGCCTGATCGATCTGGCCGTCGAGCGCGACATTCTGCAAAAGAGCGGCTCGTGGTTCTCCTATGAGGGCGAGCGCATCGCGCAGGGCCGTGATAACGTGCGCGTCTATCTGAAGGAGCATCCGGACGTGTTTGACGCAATCGAAAAGCGCATCCGCGAGGACTTCAACGCGGGCAACATCTCCGTCGAGCTGGAGCAGGACGAAGGCGAGGACGAGGACGGCGAGGGCGTGGAGTCCATGGATGAGGAATAAGCATCGTCCGCTGAAAGATGCATGGGGTTACGGCCTGTCCGGCGCGGTTTGCGTCGGGCAGGCCGTTTTTGCGTTTTGGGCAGGATGGAGCGCGTCGTTTGAACGCTTTTTTAGCGGTTTCAAGCCGAAATATTGCCTTTTTCAATGAGCAGAAGAATGCGTGCAGGGATGCGCGTTGCGCGGCGGCTTGGAAGGTCTCTTTTCGGCAGTCAAAAGGCGCTTGACGGGGGCATTGCTCCAACGAATGCGAAGGGATGAGATCAGCGGGTTAAGCGTTGTTCTTTTTGCGGCAGCGCGGGGATGCGCCGATTTTCAGCACACCGACAAAAATCACCCCGAAGCGACGCGATCAACGCCGCTTCGGGGTGGTTGTATTTCAGGACAATCAGCCGAACAGCGCCTTGAGATCAATGTCCGCCAAAAACACGGCCGCGTCGCTCATGGTCAGGTGGAAGAGCGATGTGTTCCACTTGGTGTCCTTGCCCCAGCCCTCGAATGTGCTGGTCGCACCCTCGCGGAGCATACGCTTCCACGCGCCGTCCTCGCCGATGAGCGAAAGCACGCGCTCGCGCTTTCCGCGCCGCACCAGCCCGCACAGGAGCGGCCACACGCCGAACAGCCCGACGGCGGTGATGCCCACGCGGTCAGTCCACGCCTCGATGGTCTCGGCGCACATATCGTCCGGATAGAGCCGGAAGCCGTAGGCCAGCGCGTTGCCGATGAAGCTCGCGTGCCGCGTCTCGGTGCTGTCGCGGAAAATATGGCGCGTCTCGTCGTAGAAGGCGGCGGTGAAACGCGCGCGCAGAGGCGCTTCGTCGCGGTAGGCGCTCTGGCCCAGCAGCGCGGCGATCTGATTGGCGCAGTGGATCGCCTCGAGATAGTAGGCGTTGATCGCGACGTGCGGCGTGTGGCACACTCGGCCCTCTGTGATGTCCACGTCATAGCCGTCGCGGAAGTTGGCCGGCCATTCGACCACGCACCATTTGTCCAGATCGCGCAGGAGGAAGTCCTTTTCATAATCGGCGCGGTAAACGTCCAGCAGGCGGCAGATCTTGGGATAGTTTTGCGCGAGATAGTCCTGATCGCCGCACAGCCGGAAATGCCAGAGGATCAGCGAGATCAGCATCAGCGGATACTCGGCGATTTCCTGCATGAAGGCGCAGTCCAGACAGGTGACCATGCCCTCGGTGATGAACGTCGAGGCGAACGCGTCGTCAATCAGCTTGCGCACAATGGCATCGTCCCGCGTCAGCACCAGATTGGCCAGCGCCGTGTAGCAGCCGTCGCCCACATAGAAGCCCTTTTCGCGCTCCATGCAGTCCTGAATGACCTCCTGCACGCCGTATTTCTGCGAGGAGACGCACAGCTCCCAGATCGCGCGCAGGCCCTCGTCTCCGGCCGCGTCCGGATTCATGGCCGCCTTGAGCGCGAAGGGATAGTGCCGCGCCCGCAGAGCGACGTTTGTAACGGCGCAGCCCTCGGGCAGCGTCAGCTCGGCGTAGCGGAAGGTCTTGTAATCGAACCAGTCCAGAGCGTCGCGCTTGCCGGAAAGCCGCCACGTCTCCTCGTAATCGCAGTTGGCGCGCAGCCTCCAGCGCAGCGAGCCGTCGTCGCTTAATTCCTGAGCGCAGCGCACGATGATCTCGTCGCCCGCGCGTCCCTGAGCGCACGCCGTGAGATAGCCCACGCGGCACGCGCCGAAATCCAGCCTCATGACGTTTCCGCGCCGTTCGATTCTGACGGGACTGAGCGATTCAAAGCGCAGCGTCTCGGTCGGCTGCGGTACGAGCGTGTAATCGAGGATCTGCCGCGCCTGCGCCGGAAGCCAGAGGGAATCGTCGAAATCGGGGCGCTCAAAGCCGACCTCGGGCGCGGCGGAATCGTAGCGCTCGAGAAACTGCGTCTTGTAGCCGGCCGTGCCCGTCTCATGATAGGCGGTGTGCGGGTGCGTCAGGAAGGCTTCGTCGCTGGCAAGCACAGTCTGCCCGTCCGCCTCCAGATCGCAGATCAGGCCGTGACGCTGATCGCCGCTGACCCATACGCGGTTGATCAGCCCCTGATACAGCGTGTGAACGGCGATTACGTTCTCGCCCGCGCGCAGGAAGGAGGACACGTCGAACGTGTTGTAGCCATACCGGAAGTGGTAAGCCGGCGCGGGGCCTTGACCGACGAACAGGCCGTTGATATACACTTTATAGTAATCGTCAGCGGTGATGAACAGAAGCGCCTTTTCGGGCGCGCGCTCCAGCGTGAAGCGGCGGCGGAAGAGGATGTGCCGGTCGCGATGTTCGTCGCAGGGCAGATCGACCGGCTGGAGCTGCTGGCCGGTATGCCCCAGCAGGATGTGGCGCTCATTGTAAATCCCGGCTGCGACCTGGAGACCTCCCGCACCGCCGTGGAGCTGGCTGACCGGTTCCCCTTCGTCTACGCTGCCGTAGGGGTACATCCCTCCGACTGTGGTCCCTGGCAGGACAGCTGGGTGGACGAACTGAAAGCCCTAGCTGCCCATCCCAAGGTAAAGGCCATCGGTGAGATTGGCTTGGACT
>SFOF01000255.1 GCA_004552515.1 Clostridiales bacterium | reverse complement strand
ACGAAGAGAAACGGCGAATACTACGAGAGCAAGCTCGTCGTGCCGGACAGCATTTGCTTCCGCTTCGAGACGGACGCGCAGACGAACTACGATCAGCTGCTTGCCGGCGAGCTGGACTACACCGCGAAGTTGCCCTACGCGGCCATCGAGCAGCTGGCGGCGGACGCGCTTACGGCGGTTTCGGCGCACATCAATCAGCTGGTGGCGGGCACGATTGAAGCGGATCAGCTCTACGCGGATCTGGCGGCCATTGCCGTGGCGGAGATCACGACGGCGAATATCGAGAAGGCCAACATTGACTGGGCGGGAATCGCGACGCTGTCGGCGCAGGTGGCGGAAATCGCCAAGGCGCAGATTACACAGGCGAATATCAATGAGGCAAACATCGACTGGGCGAAAATCGATACGCTGAACGCGGTGATTGCCAGCATCGCTCAGGCAAATATCGCAGCCGCAGACATTGACTTCGCACACATCAAGGATCTTGCGGCCGGCACGGCCATCATCACACAAGGCGTAGGTGGCCAGCTGTTCATCAGCCGTCTGGCCGTAACCGAGGCCAACATGGTGAGCCTGTCCGTCGGCGAGCTGATCATCAAGGGCGGCGACGGCGGATTCTACGCGCTGGGCGTGGACGCAGAGGGCAACATTACCACGACGCTGAAGCAGATCGGCAACAGCGATGTGGAAGACCTGTCCATCAACGCCGGAGAGAAGCTCATCGAGGGATCCGTGACCGCTGCGACGCTGAATGCAACCGACATCTTCGCGGACAGCGCAATCATCCGGCAGCTGATCGCGGCGAATCTCGAGGTAGACACGCTGTGGAACCGAGAAGCGTGGATGTCCAAGATCAACGGCCTTGGCGGATCACTGGATTTGTCGGCGAATGAGTCGATCCGGATGGTTGTGGACAGTCTCAGCACGGAGAAGTCCACCGTGTTCCGGCAGGAGGAGCAGCCGGTGGGCGCGGGAAACGGGGATCTGTGGATTCAGCCGTCAACCGGGCGGACGTGGCAGTACAGCTGCGGTGAAGAGAGCGCGCTGCGGTTCGCGCTGACTGACGACGGGCAGCTGGCATATGCCTATGCCGACGGCGAGACGGCGTATCCGATCGTCATCGACGAAAACGGCATGCTGGCCATTGACGCCGATGCGCGCCTGCTGGTCGATCCGGACGACGTGAGCGGCGTGTGGCTGTTGGTGTCGGATCCTGCGGATCCTGCGCAGGCGCTGGACACCTATTCCGGCGTGTACATCAACAAGGACGAGATTCATCTGGTGTCTGAAAAGACCACCGTGGCGGTGCCGGGTGCGAACGGCGAGGACGACATCGCCCGGTTCGACGCGGAGGGCGTGCACGCGCAGATCATCGAGGCCGACGAGATCAACAGCCCGTCGGTGGTGGCCACGCAGGTTGCGGCGACGTATACGCCGGCCAACGCGGGCGAGCTGACGGCGATTGCAGAGAACCTAAAAAACGTCTGTCTGACCGGCAATGTGACCGTCGATGCCTCTGCGCTGACCGGCGGCACGCTGACGCTGCGCGGCGTCTCCGGCGGCTATTCGCTGACCATTTCCGGCGGCACGATCAACAGCGCGGAGATGATCGGCTGCACGGCGCGGATCGTGTTTTCCGGCGTGACATTCGCCACGTCGGGCGCGGCGGCGACCGTGGAGGCGAGCCAGAACGTGCTGATCACCGGCGGTGCGCTGAACGCGGGCACCGGCGTGCTGGCCACGGAGCGCTCCCGGGTGTGCGTCAGCAGCTGCGGCGGCGTGTGCGATTATGCGGCGGACAGCCGTGGCTTTGCCGAGGTGACGTTCACGGGAACTGTGCCGGGCACGGACATGCCCTACGGGCTGGCGAAGTTTTCCGACGGCGGGCAGATCTACGCCGGGGCGCGGCTGATCTCGAAGCCGTCCGCGGAGCCTGAGCCGGAGAAGCCCACGGTGCAGACCGTGACGCTGACGCCCACGCTGACGCGCACGTACAACGGCGGCTGGCGCGACGGCTATTGGCTGTGGCAGGGCAGATACGGCACGCTGGGGCTGAATCGCGGCTGCATGTGGTTCGACACGTCCGCGTTTGCTGGCAAGACGGTGCTGTCCGCGTCGCTGTCTCTGAAGCGGCTTTCGGGCGCTGGCTCGGGCGTGGCGGTGGCGATCAAGATCTGCGGCACGACGGCTGCGGGCGCGTCGGGCACGCCGGCGGTGGGCGCGCAGTACGCGTCGGTCAGCATCGCCCAGGGCGCTCGAAAGAGCGTGGACGTGACCAGCGCGGTGCAGGCGCTGGCCAACGGCTCCATCCGAGGCCTGATGCTCTACGACAGCAGCACCAGCAATCTGTCCAGCAGCAACAACTGGACGGCGTGCTATGCGAAGCTGTACGGCTACGATAGCTCCGACCGGCCGGTGCTGACGGTGACCTACCAGTAAAGAGGGGATGACGGCATGATCAATTACGGACACACGCATGAGGTGTACGCATCCGAGGAGACGGACACCGGCGCGGTGTGGCTGGACGGGAAGCCGGTTTACCGGCAGACGGTGACGTTCGGAGCCGTGTCCGCGGGCGGCCAGCAAGGCGTATCGCTGGGGCTGGGCGCGGGGCTGGACACGGTGGTCAGCCTGCGCGGCATGGCGGTGCTGGCGGACGCCAACTACGTGATACCGCTGCCGATGGCGCAGTCCAGCGACGCTTATGCCTACTGGCTTCAGATCTATGAGGCAGCGACCGAGCCCAAAATCGGATTGTTCGCGGGATCGGGCGCGGGGATTTCCAGCGCGTTTGCGGTGATTGAATACACGAAGAAGTGAGGAGGATGGGCATGAATTATACGCCGATCGGCCGTGTGCGGCCGATTCACAGGGGGACGCACGATCCGTCCGCGGCCTACGAGGCACTGGACGTGGTGCGCAGGGCCGACGGGCTTGCCAGCTACATGGCGAAGCAGGCCGTGCCGGAGGGAAAGACGCTGGCGGACGGCGAGTACTGGGGGCTGCTGTCCGACGCGGGGATCAAGGCGGTGGCGGACGCGGCCTGCGCGCCGTTCGAGGCCAGCGGAGGCGTGTCGGAGTGCCATCCGGTGGCGGGCTATCCGCTGGAGGTGCGCTCGGGCATCGAGCCGGTGCAGAGCGGCTCCGGCGATCCGTCGCCGGACAACGTGCGGCCGATCTCCGGCTGGACGGGCGTGACGCTGACGCGGTGCGGGAAGAATCTGATTAACCCCAAAATTGATACTGACAATTATTACGCGCCATATGCGTCAACCAATGCGGACGGAAGCATAACAGTTAGCAACTCATCATCTTCCAAAGTTTTTCCAGTGACTGTGTGGACGCGGCTTCCCAGTGGCACATATACAGCAAAATTTACGCGAATCTCTGGAA
>SFOF01000254.1 GCA_004552515.1 Clostridiales bacterium | reverse complement strand
GCGCATGACGCGCTCTTCGACAATCTGAGCGTCGATCTCATGTACGCGCTGCCCGGCCAGAGTCTCGAGGACTGGCAAAGCACACTACAGACCGCAGTCGGTTTGCCGATCCGCCACATCTCCTGCTACAGCCTGATCGTGGAGGACGGCACGCCCATGAAGGCGCTGGTGGACGCGAAAAAGGCCGTTCTGCCCGACGAAGAGACGACGGTCGGTATGCAGCATACGGCGGAGGCCTTTTTGAAGGACTATGGCTTTGAGCGCTATGAAATCTCGAATTACGCGCAAAGCGGCTATGAATCGCGCCACAATATGGTCTACTGGACGCGCGGCGACTATCTGGGGCTGGGCTGCGCGGCGCACTCGCTGATGAACGGCGCGCGCTTTGCGAATACCGCGTCGCTCGAGGATTATCTCGCCGGAAAGGCGGGAGAGCCGCCCGAAGCGCTGACCGAACGGGACATCTACGAGGAGCGGGTCATGCTGGGGCTGCGCACAAAAAACGGCGTTCCGGCGGAAATTCTGCCGAAAAGGGCGCTCGAGCGGCTGGTGCGCGGCGGGCTGATGACCGCAGAAAACGGGCGCGCGCGCGTGACGCAGGCCGGCGGCGACGTGCTCAACGCGATCATACTCGAGCTGATTCGAGGCGATTCGGCGCGTCATTTGAAAAAACGTTAAAATTATTTCATAATTCAGGGCGCTTTCGCGGCGGTTCACATCTTGGCAAAGCGGCCGCGTTGTGGTATGATAATAACAATGTGAAAAATCGTTTTAACCATCGGAAGGAGAGATCGTTTCATGTCCGGTCTGTTTAACAGCTTCTATTACGGCAAAGCCGGCAAGGCAGATTTTACGCCCGACCAGCTGCCCAAAAACCGCGTCCAGCTGTTCTTCTCCATGCTGCGCGTGCGCTTCAGCGGCCTGATCGGCCTGAATCTGCTGCACATCCTCTTCTCGCTGCCCGCGATCATCTGGACGGTCATAAACGCCATGGTGCTGATCTACGGCTCCGGCGTGAATCTCGAAACCGGCGAGATCACCGAGGCCATGTCGGCCGGCGAGATGAGCGGCAACATCATGTTCTATCTGCTGATCATGATCCCCTGCCTGATGATTTCCTCCCTCGGCCGCATGGGTCTGGCCATGCCGATGCGCAACTGGGCGCGCGACGATCACTCCTTCGTCTGGAGCGATTTTAAGGACACCGTGAAGGCCAACTGGAAAACCGCGCTGGGCATCGGCTTCATCAGCGGCCTGTCGCTGCTGCTGACCTACGTCGGCTTCACCTACTATTCCGCCATGACCGCGCGCTCGATCCTCTGGATCGTGCCGCAGGTGCTGATCGTGGTGTTCTGCTGCATCTGGTGGATGGCCACCATGCTGCTCTACCCCATGGCCGTGACCTACGACATGAAGTTCCGCGTGCTGATCCAGAACAGCATCATCATGACGCTGGCGCGCCTGCCCATCGCCTTTTTGTGCTGGGCGCCGATCACGTTCATCCCGCTGATCGTGGCCTACTATGTGCCCAGCAACATCGTGCTGCTGATTCTGGCGGTCTATTACGTCCTCTTCGGCTTCTCGCTGTATCAGTTCCTGGCCGCGTCCTACGCCAACGCCTGCTTCGATCGCTTCCTCAACCCGCGCATCGAGGGCGCGGACGTGAACAAGGGCCTGCGCGATCCCTCCTACAACGAGGAGGACGACACCGTTACCGACGAGGACATCAAGAACCTCTGACGCATATTTTCCCGAAAGCGGCGCATACTGCCCATGACACTCCATCGAAAGGATGCGATGAACCATGGCGCGCGATGCGCTGCGTCCGATGAGCGACGTCGAACGGCTCAAATACGAAGCCGCCGAGCAGCTCGGCCTGACCGATCGCCTCTTGCAGGTCGGCTGGGCGGGACTGACCGCCGGCGAAACCGGAAAAATCGGAGGGATCGTCTCCCGCCGGCTGCGCGAAGGCCGTCTCTGAACGCTTTTGCGCCATGCCCGCGATGATCGTCTGCCTGCAACGGGGAGCGAGCTGCCGTAAGCCCGCTCCCCGTGCCTTTATGCGCGGCCCCTTTCGCAAAAAACAGACCGAGGTTTGTTTTTTGTGTGTTCAGGCCGCTCAAACCGGTTCTTTCGCGGCGGATGCATTGCGGCTTCACGTTGAATGGACGCGTTAGAGACTTCGGTCTGTATCGAGTGCCGGTGGCCTGTGACAGAGCGGCGCTTCGTCGCTTTTCCGCGGAACCTTAGCGGCGAGCATGAGCGCCCTCAGCGCCGGATATTGACGCGTGATTTTCAGAAACAGACTTTAGTTTATCTCGCGTATTTGGAAATAGACCTCGGTCTATCGCAATGTTTTTTACAGGAGAATTTCAATGTACGATGATTTTGCGGCCGTCTATGATTCGCTGATGGACGACTTCGACTATCCCGCCTGGGCGCGCTATTATCTGTCCATCATCAGGGCGGCCGAATGCGCGCCGCGCACGATGTGCGAATGCGGCTGCGGCACGGGCAGTCTGTCCGTGTATTTTGCGCGCGCGGGGCTGCGGCTGACCGCGTCCGATCTGTCCGAGGAAATGCTGCGGCTGGCGCAGATCAAGGCGCGCAGGGCGGGCGTTTCCATCCCCTTTGTCCGTCAGGATATGCGCGCGCTGGAGCTGCCCCGCCCCGTGGACGCGATCGCGGCCTGCTGCGACGCGGTGAACTACCTGACCGACCGCGACAGCGTGCGCGCGTTTTTCGACGGCGCGTTCCGCTTCCTCAAAAAGGGCGGCGTGCTGGCCTTCGATATATCCAGCCGCGACAAGCTCACGCGCATGGACGGCGCATTTTACGGAGAAGAGCGTGACAGCGTCGCCTATCTGTGGCAAAATAGAATGGATCCCGAAACGCGGGTGCTCGCGATGGATCTGACGTTTTTCGTGGAGACGGAGGGCGGGCTGTACCGGCGCTTCGAGGAGCATCAGCTCCAGCGCGCGCACGATGTGAGCGAGCTGACCGCCTGGCTGGGCGAGAGCGGCTTTACCGACATCCGCGTCTACGGCGACAGAACCATGTCGCCCCCCGCCGAGGGCGAGGCGCGCATCCACTTCACCGCGAAAAAGAGCTGACCGCGCTTCGCACATTCCCCCTAAAATTTTGACAGGAGTAAACGCTCATGACCGACAATACACTCAATATGGACGGTATGCTGCGCCTTTCGCTGATGGGCGGCCAGGCGCGCGCCTTCCTCTGCCAGAGCACGCGTCTCGTGCAGGACGCGCAGAATATTCACCATCTCTCCCGCGTGGCCACCGCCGCGCTGGGCCGTCTTCTGACGGCGGCGTCCATGATGGGCATTATGCTCAAGGGCAGCAAGGACTCAATAACCCTGCAGATTCGCGGCGGAGGCCCTGCGGGCC
>SFOF01000253.1 GCA_004552515.1 Clostridiales bacterium | reverse complement strand
TGAGCGCCAAACAGGACGGCTTGCGATATGTTCCGTTCCTATTCTGCCGTGGGTCGGGATCGCCGGCAGCGCGTTCTCGGATCGTTGGTGCGCTTATCGGATTTCGTGGGTTCACTTCGGGCTTGTGCGTTTCTTTATGGCGATCCCGACGGAGAACGAAAGGGACGCGGAGAACGGAGTCGGCGGCGAGGCAAAGTGCGTTTTGTGTGAACATATCGGCTTTGCCGTGTTTTCCGCGGGGAGTCCGTTGGGGGCTGCGCGCCCCCAAACCTGCGCCAAGGAGACTCGTCTCCCTGGACTCTCTTCATTTGGGTCGCGGTGTGGGTGCGTTTTGCGCAGCGAGGGGGACTCGCGTACAACGCGGGCTTGTCTGGCTCCAATAAGCGGAGGCCGCGCAAAGTGGAAGCGGGCACGGCCCGCCGCGCGTCAGCAGCCGCCCACCCAGCGCCGGATGTGCTTCTTTGTGACAACAGTCTCCGGTCGGAAAGCGCGTGATTTCATATATTCCGTCAGGCTGTAGAGCAGATTGGCGGCCTCGATGCGCCCCTCCCGCGCCAGCCTGTCCAGCGGGCTTTCGCAGATCAGCACGCGGCCCTGTCCCACGCGCGCCTCGAAGATCAGCCCCAGCCGGTGATTTCGCTCGGGATTGTCGATCGCCCAGACGATCGGCCTGAGCGCGGGCGTGTCGTCCAGCACCGCCGGATGCGACGCCTCCGCGATGTCGAACCACTGCCAGTCGCTTGTGCCGTCGCAGGGGAAGTGCCTGAGCGCCGGATGCGCGCGGTCGCCGCAAAGGCCCAGCAGCCCGTGCGACGGCGCGCAGCTCTTCGCCTCGCACACGCGCCGGAACATCGCGTAATTCCAGAAATCGCTCGCAAAGCCGCCGGGGATCGCCGTGCCGCCCTCGCCGGGCAGGATCAGCAGATCCGCGCCGCTTTCCAGCGCGTCAAGCTGCTCGTCGGTCGGCGCGCCGGAGACGATCAGTGCGTCGTCGATGGCGCGCTCGGGATAGACCCAGAGCGGATAGTCGTTCTCGTGGCCGTTTTCGTCGGTCACGCGGAGGGTCAGCGCCTCGGCCTCGTTCACCTCGGGCAGCGTGAAATACGCTGTGCCCAGCGCCGTCACGCAGCCCTGCGGCGCGTCGCCATAGAGCGAAACGTCCTGCTCGACACTGCTGTCGGCGCGCAGAAGCGAGACGGTCGCGTCCAGATCGTTCATGTCCGCCGCGCCGTAATTGACCGCCAGCACGCGCACCGGCATGGTTTCGCCCGAGGCGCGCACATAGCCGCTAAAGGACAGAAGCAGCGTCTGCGCGTCGCAGCTTTTTCGGAACTCGTCCGCGCTGATAACGCCCTTTTCGTCCATGAACGCGTCCAGCAGCCCCACCAGCGCCGTGCCCTGTCCGGGGAAATCCTGCAAATCGAGCAGCTGGAACCCGCCGAAGCCGCGCGTCCTGAGCGCCGCCTCGCATTCCTCGCGATAGAGCCGCGCCGCCAGCCTGCCCGAGGCCGCGTGGAACGCCTTGTCCATGCCGAGAAGGCCGCTCTGCGCCAGCCGCATCCGGAAGATTTCCAGATTGCGCGGGTAGACCACGCCGTCATACTTGGCGATCTCGTCAAAATCGGGATAGATCTGGAACTGCCCGACCTCGTGGCCGATCACCGGCGCGGGCACGGGCGCGATCGCGTCCTCATAGGTGTGCGCCGTGTCAGGGCGCGCCGCCTGAACGTGTCCCAGCGGCTTGTCGGCATAGGAGAACGCCGCGCGGACGTTGCCGCCGCCCTTTTTCGTGCGGAAGGTCGTCCAGTAATCGTCGTCCGGCGCGTAGTGCGGGTCGCCGAAATCGTTGTTCGAGCCTTGCGCCATCATGAGATAGGGGAATTCCTCCTTCAGCGCGCGGATGATGGGCTGCGTCCATTCGCTGCGGCCGCGGATCTCGTTGCCCAGCGAGAACATGACGAACGACGGATGCCAGCCGTATTCCCGGATATAGCGCCGTCCCTCCTCCAGCAGGAAGGCGCGGCTGCGCTCGAACTGCTCGCTGCCGATTTCGCCGCACAGGCCGCCCAGCTCGGGCTGGAAGTAGACGCCCACGCAGTCGGCGGCATAGAGCGCGGCCTCGGGCGGCGCCCAGGTATGGCAGCGGTAGTGGTTGAGTCCCCACTGCTGCGCCGTGGCCAGCACGCGCACCCAGTCGCCGGTTTTCATCGGCGCGTAGCCGGTTTTCGGAAAGACGCACGCGTCGTGCTTGCCGCGCAGAAAGACCGTCTTATTGGCCGCGCGGAACTGCGTGCCCTCGGCGTGAAAATCGACCGGCGCGGCCGAGCGGCGCAGGCTCGTGACGATGCGCCCGCGCTCGACATACTGCGCGATGAAGGGCTGGATGTAGGGCGAAAACTCGTTCCAGCTCTCGCGCGGCTCGGAGGCGGGCAGGAACAGGGCTTCGCGGTGTACGCCCTTTTCAATCGGGCAGAGCAGCGTCGCCTGATCGTCGCCCAGCGCCGCACGCAGCTGGCCGTCGGCGCTTCGGTGCGCGGTCAGCTCGAGCAGCGCCTTCACGCCGTTCTTTTCGGGAATCAGCCGAAGCAGCGTGATCTCGACGTCGGGCACGAGCGAGAGTGTGATCTCGCCCAGCAGGCCGTTCCAGTTGGTCTGCGTGTCGTCGGACACCTGATGTCCGCCCCACACGTCGGTATCGTTGTTCACCATGAGCGTGAGCGTATGCTCGCCCGGCTCGGCCGTCCAGTCATAGCGGTGCGGCGCAATCAGGCTCTCGAACGCGCCGATTTTCCGCCCGTCAAGCCAGAGCGCGGAGAATTTTGTGCGCTCGACAAACAGCCGCGCGCGCCGTCCCGCCCATTCCTGCGGGATGGTCACGCTGCGGCGGTACCACGCCCGGCCCACATGGCTGTAGAGCCGCGAATAGCGCATTGTGCTGTCCGGCACGGGGCCGCGTTTGCCCTTGTGCTGTTCGTCCAGCGTGCCGGGCAGGGATATCATATCGTCAAAGTGCGCGTCCGACGCGCTTTCACACGGATCGAGCGACAAATCCCACCAGCCGCTCAGATCGAGTCTGTCAATCGTCATGCTATGCCGTCCTTTCGTTCCGGGGGCTTATTTATTTCCTATTATACAGTGTGCGCGCAAAATTGGCAAGCGCCGCCGATAAAAAAGCCGCGCTGTGAAAAAGAAGGGAGGACATTGCACTGATTTAACAATAAGACGCTATAATAATAAATTGGTATCGTGCGGTTTACAAGATTCCGCGCGACACAATACCTCAAAAGGAGAGAAACGGCAGCCGGCCGTTTCGCATACAGGACATGAAGAAGGACGTTATCATCGTTGGCGCCGGCCCGGCCGGTATATTCACTGCGCTCGAGCTGCTGCGGCAGGGCAGCCAA
>SFOF01000252.1 GCA_004552515.1 Clostridiales bacterium | reverse complement strand
GCTTTTTTTATGCGCTTTTTCATTGACAGATTTGTTAGCTTTGGCTTACAATAGAACAGGATAAAAGTTAACCAAGGGTAACACGGTATCACGGAAGGAGATCACATCTTGTCAGAGAAAACACTTGCCGCCCTGCGGCCCGGTCAGTCGGGCGTTGTCGCGGGCATCACGGCGCAGGGCGCGGTGAAGCGGCATTTTTTGGATATGGGAATCACAAAGGGCGTTCGGGTGACGGTTGAGCGCATCGCGCCCTTCGGCGACCCGATCGCCGTGCGTCTGCGCGGCTACAGCCTGTCCCTGCGGCGGGAGGAAGCCGCGAAAATCGAACTGGAGGGGGATCGCAATGCGTACGCTGGCAATCATCGGTAACCCGAACAGCGGCAAGACCACCCTGTTCAACCGGCTGACCGGCTCGAATCAGCACGTCGGCAACTGGCCGGGCGTGACGGTCGACCGCAAGACCGGCACCATCCATCACAAGGACAAGCAGGTCGCCCTGACCGACCTGCCCGGCATTTACTCCCTCTCGCCCTACACGCAGGAGGAGATCATCGCCCGCGAATACGTCCTGTCGGACGAGCTGGACGGCATCCTGAACATCGTGGACGCCTCTAACCTCGAGCGCAACCTGTATCTGACCATGCAGCTCATCGCGCTCGGCCTGCCCATGATCGTCGCGCTCAACTTCATCGACGACGTCGAGAACCTCGACATCCACATCGACTGTGAGAAGATGAGCCGCCGTCTGGGCGTGCCCGTTTATCCGATCTCGGCGCGGCGGGGGCTGGGCATGGAGCCCCTGCTGGACGCGGTTGTGGACGAGCAGATGCCCGCGCCCGCCTTCCAGCCCGCCTACCTGCACGGCGTGGGCGCGGCCTTCCGCCGGGGCGCGGAGATTCTGGCCGACACCGATATCCGTCCGTGCAGCCGCCCGTTCTACGCGGCCAAGCTGCTCGAGGACGATCCGCAGATCGTCTCCCACGTCACGCTGACGCCCGCCCAGCGCACCGAGCTGGACGCGCTGGCGGACGCGCTTTCGGCGCATGATATCGGCCACGATCATGAAATGATGTTCGCCGACGCAAAATATGACTACATTGAGACCATCGTGGCCGATACGGTGACCCGTCCGGCGAAGCCCGTTCTGACCACGACGGAGAAGATCGACAAAATCGTCATCAACAAGTGGATGGCTGTGCCCATCTTCGCCGCGATCATGTTCCTGATGTTCTGGTCGACCTTCGGCCCGATCGGCTCGGCCATGAACGACGCGCTCGAGTACCTCATTCAGGGCGTCATCTCGCCCACGCTCGAAACCGCCCTGCTCTCGGCCGGTGCGTCCGCCTGGGTCGTCGGTCTGGTGTGCGACGGCATCATCGGCGGCGTGGGCGGCGTTATCTCCTTCCTGCCGCAGATCGTCCTGCTGTTCTTCTGGCTGTCCATGCTGGAGGACACCGGCTATCTGGCGCGCATCGCCTTCATTATGGACACGCTGCTGCGCCGCATCGGCCTGTCGGGCAAGTCGTTCGTGCCCATGCTGATGGGCTTCGGCTGCACGACGCCCGCCGTCATGGCTGCCCGCACGATGGAGAATGAGAAGGACCGCCGCATGACCATCATGCTCACGCCCTTCATGTCCTGCGGCGCGAAGCTGCCGGTTTACGGCCTGATCGCGGGCGCGCTCTTCGGCGCGAATGCGGGCTTCGTCGTCATCAGTCTGTATGTCTTCGGCATCGCCATGTCGATTCTGGTCGGCTTCCTGTTCAAGCGGACGGTCTTCCGGGACGTGTCCTCGGGCTTCGTGCTCGAGCTGCCGCCCTACCGCCTGCCCACCTTCAAGGGCACGGTGCGCGGCATGTGGGAGAAGGCCAAGGACTTCATCACCAAGGCCGGTACGATCATCTTCCTGATGTCGATCGTCATCTGGCTGCTGCAAAACTTCACGCCTGCGCTTGCAGCCGCGGCCACGCCTGAGACCTCGATCCTCGGCGTGTTCGGCCGCTTCATCGCGCCGGTCTTCAAGCCGCTGGGCTTTGGTGAGTGGCAGGCGGCGGTCGCCCTGCTGACCGGCATCGTCGCCAAGGAGGCCGTCGTTTCGACCATGAGTGTGCTCTACGGCGCAGCGGGCGACGCGGCGCTGGGCGGCATTCTCGCGGGCGTCTTCACCCCGGCGGCGGGCTACGCCTTTCTGATCTTCATTCTGCTCTATATGCCCTGTACATCAGCGTTCGCCACCATGAAACGGGAGCTGGGCGGCTGGAAATGGGCGATCGGCTCGGCTGCCTTCCAGACCTGTCTGGCATGGCTGGCCGCCTTCGTTGTTTATCATATCGCGCTGCTGTTCTGACAGAACGGAGGTTTTCATGCGTCAAATACACGAATCCGGGGAGAATTATCTGGAAGTCATTCTGGAGATCGAGCGCGAGGCCGGTGTGGTGCGTTCGGTCGAGATCGCGCGCCGGGTGGGCGTATCGCGCGCCTCGGTGTCCAAGGCGCTGGGCGTTCTGCGTGATCTCGGTCTGGTCGAGCCGTCCTACTACGGGGACGTTGTGCTGACCGAGGCCGGGCGGGCGCGCGCGCAGCGCGTGCGGCGGCGGCACGACCTGCTCAGCCGCTACCTGCGGGATGTGCTCGGTGTTTCCGATGAAACAGCGGAAACCGACGCCTGCCGCATTGAGCACGTGGTCTCGGACGAGCTGATCGAGATTATCGCAGCCTATTTGCAACAGGAGGACAACCCATGATCCGATTGATCGCCGCCGATTTGGACGGCACCCTGCTGGACAGCCGCAAGCGGCTCTCGCCCGGGCTTTTTCCGCTCATCCGGGCGCTGCGCGCCCGGGGCGTGCGCTTCGCCGCCGCCAGCGGGCGGCAGTATGACAACCTGCTGGCTCTGTTTGAGCCGGTTGCCGACGACCTGCTTTTCATCGCGGAGAACGGCGCGGTCGTCTGCGACGGCAGGCGGCGGCTGTTTTCGGACGCGCTGCCGAAGGCGTATTTCCGCGGCCCGATCGAGCGGGTGCGCGGCCTGCCCGGCGTGAACTGCGTGCTGTGCACCGCGCAGTCGGCCTACATCGAGTGTGCGAACGATCCGGTTTTTCTGGAAAATGCGCGGATGTATTATGAAAAGCTGACAATTGCGGACGACCTGCTTACTGTGCTCGAGACCGTGCCCGCGTTCAAGCTGGCCGTGTTCGAGCAGGGGAGGGCCGAGACCGGCTGCTACCCGGCCATGCGGGCGTTTTCCGACCACTTTGCCGTCGTTCTGTCGGGCGCGGACTGGGTCGATCTGATGAACCCGGCGACCAATAAGGGCGCGGCTCTGCTGCGCCTGGCGCAGGAAACCGGCGTCTCGCCCGACGAGACCATGGCCTTCGGTGATTACTTAAACGATACCGAGCTGCT
>SFOF01000251.1 GCA_004552515.1 Clostridiales bacterium | reverse complement strand
CCCCGCCGTCGCCCTCAGCGCCGGTATCGCCGTTATCGCCCGCGTCGCCGGTATCGTCCGCACCGCGCAGCGGCTCGCCGTCCGCGCCGGTATCCACGGTCACGACGCTTCCGATGTTCTCGAACAGGTCGTTCTTGGCCACGTCGTCGCCGACGTTGGTCAGGATCAGGCCGTACTTGCGGTTGTCGTACTGCACGCCCTGCTTTTCCATGCTGTAATACTTCTGCTGGGAAACGTGCTTGCTGTAGGCGATGGTCGCCACCTGCGTCGGCGTGAGACCGCCCAGCGCCTCGAGCGGCTCGTCATAGGCCGTCATGGTGAGCTGGTTGCCCTCATAGAGGTGGATGTAGAGCTTCTTGATTTCCCAGGTGCCGTATTTGGCGGCGCTTGCGGGATCGCTCTCCGCGTCCGCTGCCAGATACACTGCGCGGCGCACGACGGCAGAGGTCAGCTTGTGCTGATTGTGACCGTATTCGCCGTTGATGTCGTGGGTCACGACCACATCGGGCTGATATTTGCGCAAAAGCTCTGTCACGATCTGCTCGGTCTTTTCAAGGCCCCACAGATTGACCGTCTCGTCATAGTCGTTCAGGCGCTTGTCCTCCAGGCCGACGAACACAGGATGGTTCTTCAGCCCGCAGCTCCACAGGCCCTCCATGGCCTCCTCGTAGCGGGAGCGGCCGCAGTCGGCCATATAGACGACCACGACGTTCTTGCCCTGCGCCACATAATAGGGAATCGTGCCGCCAAAGAACAGCAGCTCGTCGTCCTCATGGGTAGAGATAACCAGCAGATCAACCTTGCCCTCGATGGGCTGCCAGCGCTGAACGCTCTCGGGAATCTTGCCTTCCTCCATGACGCGCAGCTCGCATATGCCCGCCGACGTATCGGAGGTAGAGATGAATACCTTCTTCGTCGCCGTATCCAGATCATAGGCGAAGTTCATCATTTCGCCGGGATTCGTCTCGGTGATGGTGTCAATGACGTCGCCGGTCGCGCTTTGCAGCGTCACAGTGAACGCAGAGGGCGCCTTGCTCCAGGCCAGCGTCAGGAGCGCCGCCTTTTTGTCATTGGGCACGGTGACGGTTATGCGGTCGGCCTCGCTGCCCGCCGTCCAGTGCGTCCGCGTGCTGCCGTCGGTCAGATAGGCCTTCTTGCCTGTGGTCACGTCGATCTCACAGTTGTCGGTCATGCTGGCGATCGCGCTCAGATCGCCCTTAACGTAGAAATTCTGCGTCACGACGGTCTGCGTCTCCGCGGAGCTCGACACGGTCACGGTCAGCGTCTTTTCGCCGCCCGCCAGCTTTCTGAACACCAGATCGCGGTCGAAGGTATTAAGGTCGAACGTATGCACGTCCTCTTCATAGTCGAACGATTTCGACGCGCTCATCACGGTTTCGAGCGAACGGTCGTCCTTCACCTCGATGGACACGCCGATGATCGGGTTGTTGCTGGTCAGCGTACCCTCGATGGTAAAGGAGGCGCGGTGTTCGAGGAGAGTCGGCAGCGCCAGATTGCTCGCCGTCACCTCGAGCGGATCCTCGATGATCACGGGCTGCTGATCCATATAGCTGCTCACCTCGACGAAATCCGCCGACACATAGCCGACCTCGCCGTCGTATTTCACCTTGAGCCACTTTTCGTCGGAATCGTCCAGCACATCGACAGTCTCGCCGGGCTGGATGCGCACGAGGATCCCCGCCTTGGTGTTCGGCTCACGGCGCATATTGACCTTGGCCTCGGCGGTGATCACGCCCACCTTGACCTCGACGTCCTTATAGTAGGCAGCCGTCTCCTGATCGGTCGCCCGGGCGCAGGGTGCGCACAGGAGAATCGCCGCCAGAGCCGCCGCCAGCGTTCCCATTATATTCCATCTTTTCATCATTAAAAGCACTCCTCACAGCAGACAGACTTTATCGTATGTATTTTATCACATTTCTCCGTCCGTTTCAAGTGCGGCGCGGTTCTTTTGCGCGGTATTTTCTTTTCAAACGGCCATTCAGCGCACAAAAAAGCCGAGCCGACGCACTCCCGTCAGCCCGACTATAAATGTCATTTACATCGCCACGAACACGCTCGCGTCCTCAACCGGCATGGAATTCGCCAGCCACCCCAGCGTCTTTTCGAGCTGCACGCCGTAGCGCGGCTCCCCTTCTGTCACGCTGCTCTCCTCCATGACGCGGCGCACATAGTCGCTTGCCAGCGCCACCGCGCCACCCAGCGGTTCGCCCTTCACCAGCGCGCCGGTCAGCACCGAGGCGAACAGATCGCCCGTGCCCGGATAATGCACCGGCACGCGCCGGTACGGACAGACCCAGAAGCCGTTCTCGCCCCGCGTGCGATACACGTTGGCCGGCCGGCCGTCGGCAAGCGCCACGCTTGTAATCACCGTATGCCGCGCGTTAAAGCCGCGCAGCATATCGTAAATCTCCGCGTTCGTCAGGCCGTCCTCGCAGTAGGGCGCATCCAGCATCAGCGCCGCCTCGGTCAGGTTGGGCGTAATGAGATCGGCCGCGTCGCAGAGCGTTTTCATGACGGCGGGCATATCGCGCGGTATCGCGGAATACAGCTGCCCCTCGTCGCCCATCACGGGATCGACCACGGCCAGCGCGCCGTTCGTCCCGCGCGCATAGTCGATCAGATCAGCCACCAGCCGAACCTGATCGACCGTCGCCAGATAGCCGCTGTACACCGCGTCGAGCTTCAAATCGAGCGCCTTCCAATGCGCCACGCAATCCGCCATAAAGCCGTCCAGCGTCTGCGCCGCCATGTCGGAAAAGCCGCCGGTGTGCGTGCTCAGCACGGCGGTGGGCAGCGGCACGGGCTGCACGCCCATGACCGCCAGCGCCGGCAGCACGACGGTCAGCGCGCACCGCCCCACGCACGAAAGATCATGCACCGCCGCCACAACGGGCGCCGCTTTCCGTTTCACAGCCCTGTTTCCCCCTTCATTCAGCCCGCACAGATGGCAACTCGCGCCGCGTCCGTCCGATCGCATCGCTTCCGAGCGCGCCCGCACTCCCATGTACACAACCGCCTTTGCGTGAATGTGCTGTTCAAAAACTCGACTGCACATTCCGCAGTCAGCCGCATTTTTTCCATTCTATATCGTCATGCGTGATCGCGCACGCGCTCGACGAACCGCCCCATCCGCGCCATGGCCTCGACGATCTTGTCGGTCGCCGTGGCGTAGGAACAGCGCACGAAGCCCTCGCCCGATTCGCCGAACGCCGTGCCGGGCACGCAGGCCACCCTTTCCTCGCGCAGCAGCCGCTCGGCAAATTCCTGGCTGGTCAGTCCGGTCGAGCGGATGCACGGGAAGGTGTAAAATGCGCCGCGCGGCTCAAAGCAGTGCAGCCCCATCTTCGCATACGCGTCCAGCATGATATGACGGCGGCGGTCGTAGGCGCGCAC
>SFOF01000250.1 GCA_004552515.1 Clostridiales bacterium | reverse complement strand
GCGCCGCTGTTTGCGCCGCTGGGCTTTGGCGACTGGCGCATCTGCACGGCGCTGATCTCCGGCTTCATGGCCAAGGAGAGCGTCGTCTCCTCGCTGTCCATCCTCTTTGGCACGACGGCGACGCTGCGCGCGGCGCTCTCCCCGCTCTCGGCGGCGGCGCTGCTCGTCTTCAGCCTGCTCTACACCCCCTGCGTCGCGGCGATCTCCGCCATCAAGCGCGAGCTGGGCGGGCGCTGGGCCGTCGGCGTGGCGCTCGGGCAGTGCGCCATCGCGTGGGTCGCGGCGCTCGTGGTGCGTATGCTTGGCCTGCTGCTAGGGGTGGCGTGAATGAATATCGCCACCGCCATCGTGCTGCTGGTGCTGCTGGTGCTCGCCCTGCTGGCCGTGCGCATCATCCGCAAGCGCCGTCTGCTCTTTTCCTGCGGCGGGGACTGCTCCCGCTGCGCAGGCCCCTGCCACGACTGCAAAAAGCGCCCATGAGCGCCGTTCTGTCAAAACCATTTCACCCGCTCACAGCGGATATATCAAGGGGAAGGTCCTAACAGATTAGGGGAACATCGCATAAAGGGGATGTGCAAGCGAGCACATCCCCTTTGTCTGTTCTGTTCGATGCTGTTCTCTTCGATACTGTTCAGCTTCAAAACACCTGTCCCGCAGAGCTCCCCGCCGGGGATCACTTCGCGCTTTCAAACCGTCTTTGATCAGGATCCGGGTACAGGCGGCTTACAGGCACGCGCCGTTTGTCTCCATCACGCGCTTGTACCACAGCGCCGAATCCTTGGGGGTGCGCTGCTGCGTGGCATAATCGACATGGATGAGGCCGAAGCGCTCCGAGTAGCCGCAGGCCCATTCATAGTTGTCCATCAGCGACCAGGCGAAGTAGCCGCGCGCGTCCACGCCCTCCTCCGCCGCGCGCCTGTAGGCGAGCAGATAGCGGTGCATGTAGTCCTCGCGGTTGGGGTCGTGCACCCTGCCGTCCAGCGACACCGCATCGTGGCAGGCATGCCGTTCTCCGTGATGATGAAGGGAGTTTTGTAGCGCTCATAGATGAATTTCGGCCCCCAGTACAGCGCATCAGGCGTAATCGGCCACTGAATCGCCGTCTTGGGGAAGCCCGCCGGCAAGGGAACCTCCTCAAAGCCTGCGGCATTGTCGCTGGCGCGGACGATTTTGCCGTGATAGATATTCTGCGCGTAGTAGTCGAGCGGCTGGTGAATCAGCTCCATGTCCCGCTCCCAGCCCTTCGGCAGCAGATGTCCGTATCGCGCCAGCCCCTTTTCGGGATAGCAGCCCAGCATCGCCGGGTCGCTCCACCAGGAAGCCGACCACGACCAGTCGTCATCCACGTCGAAGCAGGCGCGGCGCGCGGCCTCCACATCCTCGGCGCAATCGCTGGCAGGGATGCACGGATTGCTGGTCGGCGCGTATCCCACGCGGCAATCCGGCACGAGCGAGCGCAGCGCGCGCACGGCCATGCCGTGGGCCTTGAGCACATGGTGGCTCATGGGCACGGTGCTCTCGTCGCTCAGGCGCAGGCCGGGCGCGTGCTCACCCTTGACGTAGCCCAGCCCGATGAAGCACTGCGGCTCGTTGAAGGTGAAGAAATCCTTCACGCGGTCCCCGAAGCTGCGCGCGCACAGGGCGACGTATTCCTCGTACCACCTGGAGCTGTCGGGGTTTTCCCACGCGCCGCGGGCCTGCAGGGCGCTGGGGTAATCCCAGTGGAACAGCGTGGCGAACGGGCGCACGCCGTTTTCAAGCAGCGCGTCAATCAGCCGGCTGTAAAAGTCGATGCCCTTCTGGTTGACCGCGCCCGTGCCCTCCGGCAGGAGCCTCGGCCACGCGATGGAGAAGCGGTAGTTTTTCACGCCCAGCTCGCGCATGAGCGCCGCATCCTCTGCAAAGCGGTGGTAGTGATCGCAGGCCTCGTCGCCCGTATGGCCAAAGAGCACCTTGCCGGGCGTATGGGAAAACGTATCCCACACACAGGAGCCGCGGCCATCCTCCCGCGCCGCGCCCTCGATCTGATAGGATGCGGTAGCCGCGCCCCATATGAAGTCCTCGCGAAAGCCCATGGGTCAAATCCTCCTTTTCGGTGGTGATAGCTCTATCATAGCGCAAGGGCCCCCACAAAGCAAGTCAGCAGCACATTCCTTCTGCTGTTTTTTATCGTCCCATTCCGTCCACGACGCGCTTCTGCCAGACAAACGTCGCCGCCATCACCGCCGTCAGCACGAGGATGACGGCAGGCAGCGCGCCGTAGCCGATCACCCCGGCCATCGCGCCGAAGATCGTCGGCATGAATGTCGAGCCGATGTAGGCCGAGGCCATCTGCACGCCGACAGCGGCCTGCGAGTTTTCCGCGCCGTAGTTGACCGGCGTATCCTGAATGATGTTCGGGTAGATCGGCGCGCAGCCCAGCCCGCAGAGCACGAACGCGGCGATCATCGCGCCGCGCGCGGGCACGAGCATCAGCACAAGGCCGAGCGCGAGCACCGCCTGCCCCATCTGCACGAGCTGGCGGGGCTTGAATTTCAGCGTCATGAAACCGGAAAGTGCACGCCCCACCGTGATGCCGATGCACACCAGAGAGCCGAAGGACGCGGCCTGCACCTCGTCGATGCCCCGGGCGAGCACCATGTACGTCGGCCCCCAGAGGATGAGCGTCGATTCAATGGCGCAGTAGCACAGGAAGGTCGCCATGCCCTGCTTTGCGCCGGGGAGGGCGAGCACCTGCCCAATGGAGAGCACCTTCGCGGCGCGCTCCTCGGCCTGCGTGCCCTCGCGCCGCCAGAGGGAAAGCGTGAGCAGCAGCACCGCGCTCAGCGCGCACTGCATCAGGCCGATGGTCCAGTAGCCCGCGCGCCACGACGCGCCCGCGCTCATGCACGCGGAGAGGATGATCGGGCCGATGGTCGTGCCCACGCCCCAGAAGCAGTGCAGCCAGCTCATGTGCCGCGGCGCGCAGTGCAGCGCGACATAGTTGTTCAACGCCGCATCCACGGCGCCAGCGCCCAGCCCCAGCGGCACAGCCATCAGGATCAGCCACGCGTAGTGGCCGGTCAGCGAGATGCCCAGCAGCGCCAGCGCCGTCGTCAGCACGGAGAAGGCCGTCAGGCGGCCCGTGCCGAAGCGGCGGATGAGCCGCGCGCTGTTGAGGCTGGAGACGATCGTGCCACAGGAGACGACCATCTGCACCAGCCCAGCGCCCCACACGGGCGCATGAATGTCCCCCAGCATGGACGGCCACGCGCTGCCCAGCACGGAGTCCGGCAGGCCGAGGCTGACGAAGGACAGGTAAATCATCACGAGCAAGGCTGTAGAAATCATGGGTTCCTCTTTCCGCTTCTGAAATGGAATTGGGTGATTGTGCTTGAATCCTGCTTTGCAAAACCGACCCGTTTACTCTGAAAG
>SFOF01000249.1 GCA_004552515.1 Clostridiales bacterium | reverse complement strand
TCTGCTCAAGGGCATGATGCGCGAATTGTGCGATGAGGGCGGCGCGATATTCTTCTCGACCCATGTGCTCGAGGTGGCGGAAAAGCTGTGCGACAAGGTGGCCATCATCAAGGGCGGCAAGCTGATCCGCTCCGGCACGATGGAAGAGGTGCGCGGCGACGACACGCTTGAGGACGTGTTCCTTGAACTGGAGGGAGAAGAATGCTAAAGACCCTGCTCAAAAAGCAGATTGTGGAGATCTTCCGCAATTACTATTACGATCCCAAGAAGAACCGCGCGCGCTCAAAGGGCGCGACGATCGCCTATATCGTGCTGTTCGCCTTCCTGATGATCGGCGTGATGGGCGTTATGTTCACGGGGCTGTCGCTCGTGCTGTGCAGTTCGTTCCATGAAGTGGGCATGGATTGGATGTATTTCGCCCTCATGGGGCTGCTGGCCGTGTTTCTGGGCGCGTTCGGCAGCGTGTTCAATACCTATTCCGGACTGTATCTGGCCAAGGATAACGATCTGCTCTTGTCCATGCCCATTCCCGTGCGGTATATTATGCTCTCGCGGCTTCTGAGCGTCTATCTGATGGGCGCGCTCTATTCGGGCGTGGTCATCATTCCGGCGGTGATCGTCTACTGGGCGGTCGTACCGCTGAACGCCGCGATCGTAATCGGCTCGCTGTGGCTGATGCTCGTCATATCGTTCATCGTCATGACGCTCTCCTGCGTGCTGGGCTGGGCGGTGGCGAAGATCAGCCTGAAGCTCAAGAACAAGAGCCTTATTACGGTGATTGTTTCGCTGGCCTTCATCGGCGCGTACTATTTCTTCTATTTCAAGGCGCAGGGCATGATCGCCGATCTGCTGGCGAACGCCGTGCTTTACGGGAAGGCCATTAAGGATTCGGCCTATCCCGTGTACGCCTTCGGCCGCGTCGCGATGGGCGACTGGGCGGCGATGGCGGCCGTGGGCGCGGTCGTGGCGGCCTGCTTTGCACTCACATGGGCGGCCATTTCGCGCTCGTTCATCCGCATCGCCACGTCGAGCGGCCACACTGAGCGCAGAGTCTATCGCGAAAGGCGCGCCGCTGTCCGCAGCCAGGATCGCGCGCTTTTGTCCAAGGAGCTTGCGCGCTTTGCAGCCAGCCCGAACTACATCCTCAACTGCGGCCTGGGCACGCTGTTTCTGGTGGCCGCGGGTGTTGCGCTGCTCGTCAAGGGCGGCGATCTGGTGAGCGTGCTCTCGATGATCGGGCTGAAGGCGGGCGCCGTGCCGGTGCTGGCCTGCGCCGCGCTGTGCATCGTCGCCTCGATGAACGACATGGCCGCGCCGTCCGTCTCGCTGGAGGGCAAGACGCTGTGGCTCAGCCAGTCGCTGCCCATCGATCCGTGGAAGATCCTGCGCGCCAAAATGCGCGTGCAGCTGCTGCTGACCAGTCTGCCGATGCTTTTCGCGTCGATCTGCGTGCTGATCGTCTGGCGCGGCACGGCGCTTGAAAACGTGCTGATCCTGCTCCTGCCGCAGCTTTATGTGCTGTTCTCGGCGCTCTTTGGCCTGACGATCGGCCTGGCGCGCCCGAATTTCACCTGGACGAACGAGATCGTGCCCATCAAGCAGAGCATGAGCGTGACGATTGCGCTGCTGGGCGGCTGGCTCTATGCCATCGTGCTGGGCGGGCTGTTCCTGATCGTGAAGGCGCCGATCAATTCGGCGCTCTATCTGAGCGCGTTTGCCGCTGTAACGGCGGCGGCGGGCGCGGCGCTCTATTTCTGGCTTAAAAGGCGCGGCAGCCGGCTGTTTGCGGCGCTGTAAGGACATAAAGAAAGCCGGCGAAACGCTGAAAAAACGCGTTTCGCCGGCTTTTGATATAGGCCTATTTTTCGAAGTATTTGCCCAGCGCTTCAAAGCGGCGCATGGCTTCCCTGATTTTTTCATCCGAGACGGTGCAGGCCATGCGGATATGGTCTTTGCCCGCGCGGCCGAAGAGACTGCCGGGCGTGGCCAGTATGTGCGCCTTCTCGAGCAGGAAATCGCAGAAGGCGCGATCGTCCATGCCGGTCTTCTCCACGCCGGGGAATACATAGAACGTGCCCCGCGGCCGCACGACGCTCAGATAGGGGAGCGCCGCCAGCGCGTCCGCCGCATAGAGCACGCGGTCGCGATAGCGCGTGATGTACTTTTCGGCGATGTCGTCGCGTAGCTCGAGCGCCTTGATGGCCGCGCGCTGGGAAACGGAGGGCGCGGCGTAGGTCAGCGCGTCGTTGATGTGCTTGAACACGGCGATCAGCTCGGGATGCGCGATGATATAGCCCACGCGCCAGCCGGTCATCATGAAGTTTTTGGAAAAGCTGTTGAGCGTGATGGTGCGCTCGGCCATGCCCGGCAGCGTGCGTATGGGGGTGAAAACGCCGTCGTAGAGATAGCGCGTGTAGATTTCGTCGGCCAGCACCAGCAGATCGCGCTCCTTGGCCACCTCGGCGAGCATGGTCAGCGTGGGCAGGTCGTAGGCCGCGCCGGTCGGATTGGCGGGCGTGTTGACGATCATGGCGCGGGTGCGCGGCGTTATGGCGGCCAAAAGCGCCTCGCGGCGCGGGGCATAGCCGTCCTCCGCGTATGTCTCCACCTCGACCGGCACGCCGCCGGCCAGTTCGATCTGGTCGCGGTAATCGGCGAAAAACGGCCCGAATACGATCACCTCGTCGCCTGGATTGAGCAGCCCCAGCAGCGACTGAGACATGCCCATGCAGCTCGACGTGGTGATCAGCACCTCTTCCTCGGCAATATCCTGGCTGAAATCCTCCTTCCAGGCGCGGCGCACGGCGGCGATCAGCTCGGGGTCGCCCTTGGGGTCGCCGTAATGCGTGTGGCCGGCCAGCGCGTCGGCATAGGCCGCGTCGATGATGCGCTTGTCGGTGGTAAAATCGGTATCGCCGATGCTCAGATCAATGACGTCGTTATAGCGGCGCAGCGCTTCCGTGTTGAGCGCCAGGCCGGTCAGACGGTTCTGGAAACGGCGGGCAATGTATTCACGCATGACGATTCTCCTCACATAGGCGCGCCCCATGAAAGCGGCGCTTGATAAAAACGCAAAAAGAGCCAGAGCTTCCACGGCTCCGGCTCCCCCTTGAGTCGCCTTATTATAGAGCAATTTGCAGGACAAGTCAATGACAAATTCATGAACGATGAAAAATTAATCAATTTAATCCATGAAATGCAATGGATCGACATATGATTCAGCAAAAAACGGATTTCAGTCGGGCGGCCTGAAGCGGCGCTCCGCTTCTTCGTTCTCGCGCCGGGCGATCTCGTTCAGCACTCTGTCCTGATGCAGCTCGATGCGCACGAGGATCAGGAGCGCGGCGACGATCAGTCCTGCCGCCGATAGCAGAAGCGCGGCGATCAGGCGCATTTTCAGTCCATGCGCGATAACGCCG
>SFOF01000029.1 GCA_004552515.1 Clostridiales bacterium | reverse complement strand
ATCCGGCGCGCGTATGCTATACTTTTCTTCAGATTACAGGGCAGACTGTGAGGAGGGATTTGTTCATCATGAAGAGGATATTTCTGATCGGCGATTCCATTCGCATTGGCTATGATCAGTATGTGCGCGAGCTTATGGCGGACACGGCGCAGCTCTACTGGCCGGACGACAACGCCCGCTTCGTGGGCTATACGCTGCGCTATCTGCACGAGTGGGCCGGGCATGACTGCGATCCAAAGTCGATCGACGTCGTTCACTGGAACAACGGGCTGTGGGACGCGCTTCATGTGCTGGGCGAGGACGCGCAGACCCCCGTGCCGGAATACGCCGAGACGCTTCGGCGCATCGCGCGCCGGCTGAAGAAGGTGTTCCCGAATGCGAGGATCGTCTTTGCGCTGACCACGTTCGTCATCGAGGAGCGCATGAATCCGCTCTTTTATCGCAGAAACGCCGAAATCGAGCGCTATAACGCCGCCGCCCGCGCCGTGATGGCCGAGGAGGGCGTGCTCATCGACGATCTGTATGCCGTCGCGCGCGATATGTCCGCCGACTGGCACGCGCAGGACGGCACGCACTTTACCGAGGAGGGCTATCGCGCGCTGGCCCGCGCCGTGGCCGGCTGTCTGAGCGCGCTTTGAATTTAGCATGAACAGCGTGGACAAATCGCCGCCGGCTGTGATATAATATGAAAGTTGCAAACGGAAAACGGAGAGGGGGAGACGATCGTGAGCTATCAGGCGCTGTACAGGACGTGGCGGCCGGAATACTTCCGCGATATCGTTGGGCAGGACCGCATCGTCACGACGCTGATCAACCAGATCACCTCGGGCCGGATTCCCCACGCCTATCTGTTCTGCGGCAGCCGCGGCACCGGCAAGACCACGACGGCCAAGGTGCTCTCGCGCGCCATCAACTGCCTGAATCCGGAAAATGGCGAGCCGTGCGGCCATTGCGAGGCCTGCCGCCAGCTGGAAAACGAAAATAATCTGGACATCGTGGAGATCGACGCGGCCTCCAACAACGGCGTGGACGAGATCCGCGATCTGCGCGACAAGGTTAAATATCCCCCGACGATCGGGCGCTATAAGGTCTATATCATCGACGAGGTGCATATGCTCTCCATCGGCGCGTTCAACGCGCTGCTCAAGACGCTGGAGGAGCCGCCTGCCCACGCCGTGTTCATACTGGCCACCACCGAGCCGCAGAAGCTGCCGGCCACCATTCTCTCCCGCTGCCAGCGCTTCGATTTCAAGCGCATCCCCGCGTCGCTCATCGAGGGGCGGCTGGAGCAGGTCGCTACAGCCGACGGCGATCAGGCCGATCACGAGAGCATCGCCCTCATCGCCCGCGCGGCCGAGGGCGGTATGCGCGACGCGCTGAGCATCCTGGATATGTGCCTGTCCTACGGCTCGGGCAAGCTGGACGCGCAGATTGTGCGCGAGGTGCTGGGCGCGTCCGACCGCAGCTTTCTGTTCGATTTTGTCGGCGCGCTGATCGGAAACGATGTGCCGCGCGCGCTTTCTCTCATCGACCGGCTGATGCGCGACGGTCGTGACCCGGCGGTCTTCTGCCGCGAGGTCACCGGCCACGCCCGTTCGCTGCTGGTCGCAAAGACGTGCGGCGAGGGGCTTGAGGATCTGCTCGAGCTGACGGCGGAGGATGCGCAGCGCCTGCGCGATCAGGCCGAAAACGCGTCTCAGGCGCGTCTGATGCGGCTCATGGATCTGTTCATACAGGCCGAAAACGACATGAAATGGTCCACGCAGCAGCGCGTCGTGCTGGAGCTGAACGCCGTGCGCGCCTGTCATCCCGAGCGGGAGCAGGGCGAGGAGGCGCTCGAGGATCGCATCGCCGTGCTGGAAAAGACCGTGGCCGAGGGCGTGACCCTTGCGCCCGCGCCGTCCGCCGTCCCCGCAAAGGATATGCCGGTCAGGGAGTCGGTCAAGGCCGCCCCCGCGCCGAAGAAGAGCGCGCCGCCGCCCGAAAACGAAGAGCAGGCGTGGCAGCAGGCGTTCAAGGCGATCGGCCGCGCGGACGCGAAGATCGGCATATTTCTGAAGAAGGGCCGCTTTACCGGCGTAAAGGACGGCATGGCGGTGGTCGAGTATCCGCCGGACGGCAGCGAGGTCATCGTGCAGCTGCTCGGCAGGCCGGACAAGAAGGAGATCATCGATAAGGCGCTGGGCGAGGCATTCGGCGGCGGCGTGCGTCTGCGCGCCGTGGTGCAGGGCGCGTCTCAGCGGGAAAGCGCGGCCGGACAGAGCAGGCGCGCGCTGGACAAGATATACGAAGCGTTCCCCCGCGACAAAATTGAAATTGTCGACGAACAGAACAACTAATTATTTAATTGGAGGAGAAAAAACATGGCAAGAGGCGGATTTCCCGGAATGGGCATGGGCGGCAATATGCAGCAGCTGGCGCGCCAGGCGCAGAAGCTCCAGCAGCAGATGACCAAGATGCAGGAGGAGCTTGAGGAGCGCGAATACGAGGCCACGGCCGGCGGCGGCGTGGTGACGGCCAGGGTCAACGGCAAGAAGGAGCTGGTAGCGCTGACCATCAAGCCCGAGGCCGTCGATCCCGACGATGTGGAAATGCTTCAGGACACCGTCATGGCGGCGATTAACGAGGCGCTGCGCACCGCGACGGAAACCTCCGAGCGCGAGATGGGCAAGCTGACCGGCGGCATGAATCTGGGCGGCCTGTTCTAAAATTATGAGCGGCATGATCGAACCCATTGCGCGGATGGTGAATCAGCTTTCCAAGCTGCCCGGCATCGGCCAGAAAACCGCGCAGAGGCTGGCCTATTATATTGTCGGTATGCCCGAGGAGCAGGTGCGCGAGCTGGCCGTGGCCATATTCAACGGCAAAAAGCAGGTGCATTTCTGTTCGATCTGCGGCAACTATACGAGCGAGGATCCCTGCCCCATCTGCGCGAACGATGACCGCAAAAACGGCCAGCTGTGCGTGGTGCGCGATCCCCGGGACGTGGCCGCCATGGAGCGTATGCGCGATTACAACGGCCAGTATCATGTGCTGCACGGCGTGATTTCGCCCATGCAGGGCATCGGGCCGGACGACATCCGCATCCGCGAGCTGCTCTCCCGCCTGACCGACGGCAGCATTAAGGAGGTCATCCTTGCCACCAATCCGGACGTCGAGGGCGAGGCCACCGCGGCCTATATCGCCCGGCTCATCAAGCCCCTGGGTGTCCGCGTGACCCGCATCGCCCACGGCATCCCTGTGGGCGCGGACCTGGAATACACCGACGAGGTGACGCTCTCCAAGGCCTTCAGCGGCCGCAGCGATATGTGAGATCAAAACGGCGAAAAGCATCCCCGCTTCGTTTTAATACGGAGCGGGGATGCTTTATGAGCGCATTGCCAGGCGTATTGTGAGCGCAGGCGTTATCGCTTTAGGGTATGCCGTCATCGCGCATGGAGGCGGCAGAGCGCCGTATTCGCGTTTGGCCGCGGACTTATGCTCCGCGTCCGGCAGTCCCGCGGGACACCGCTCAGCATTCGCCCGACGCGAAGCCCGCGTATTCCTGCATGAAGAACTCGGCGTGCATGTCCGTGCGCAGCGTGACGGCGTTTCCATGGAAAGCCACGGCGATGCGCAGCTGCGCCAGGTGCATATCCACGACGTGGCAGTAGATCATCAGCTCTTCAGGCAGCTCCCAGGCCGCGGAGACATAGCAGTCGAAGCCGCGCCCCAGCGGCGTGCCGATGCGCTTTCCGTTATAGTGCGTCTCCGGGAAGGCGCATTTTTCCTGACGGCCCAGTCCGAAGGGCAGCGCGTGAACGCCGGTGGCGTTTTCGTAGTTCATCACGCCGCGTCCGTCTTCAAAGTCGAAGCGCAGCCACTTCATGCCCATGCGGTTTTCGGCCATGATATAGGTTTTGCCCGAAACGCGCGCGGCCGTGGGCGAGGTGAGATCGCCGTCGGGGCGCAGCAGCTCGAGACTCTCGGCCAGCGGCTGCAAACGCGCGGCGGCCTCGGGATCAGCGGGCAGCGGCGCGTCCGAAAGATGGGGATACAGTTCGCGCCACAGCGCGCGGAAAACTTCGTTGCGGCCGTGCGAATTGAGCTGCTCATAGCCGGTGGTGACGATCACCAGATCCTTGTCCGGCAGACAGAGAGCGAACTGGCCGCCCATGCCGTTGAAGGAGAAGCCGCCGTGGGGCAGCATCCAGAACTGATAGCCATAGCCCATGCCCTCGTCCACGCCGTTGTGATCGACGCTGTTGTCGATCTGTTTGGACGTGGCTTCCTTCATATAGTCGCGCGGCAGGAGCTGTCTGCCCTCGTATTCGCCATAGTGCATACACAGATTGGCGAACTTCATGAACTCGCGCGCGGTGGCCATGACGCCCGAGCCGCCCCATTCGTGGCCGCAGGGCGTTTCGATGCAGTACAGCTCGTCCGATATGCCGAGCGCGTCGAACACGGGGCGCAGCAGCTGCGTAAACTCCATGCCGCTCACGCGCTTTATGATCATGCACAGCATGGTGGTGGCGGTGGTGCAGTAGGAAAACACCATGCCGGGCTTGTGCGAAATTTCGGCGGTGAAGAACGTGGCCTCCCAGTCGGGATCGGCGGGCTTGTAGCTCGCGCCGGTTTCATAGCAGGTGGACATCCGCAGCAGATCGCGGATGGTCATTTCGGCCAGCCAGGGGTGCGGCTGCGCGGGGGCCTTGTCCGGGAAGAAGGAGATCGCCTTATCGTCGAGCGAGAGCTGGCCGCGCTCGATCAGCACGCCCACGGCGCAGGAGACAAAGCTCTTCGAGCAGGAATACAGGCGATGGCGGAAGTTTTCGTCCAGGGGCTTCCAGTAGCCCTCGAAGATCAGCTTATTGCGGCGCAGGATCAGCAGCGAATGGAGCGCGGCCTTCTGGCCGGCCACGGCGCGGACATAGGCCTCGACGGCCCCGGAGGGAACGCCGGCTTCCTCCGGCGCGCAGTAAGCGAGCGGTTTCTTTTCGGTATTCATGGCTTTATCACAAACCTCCCGATGAATGTGCCTCCATTATAGCACATCCGCTTCCGTCCGTGAAGGGGCGATCTTGCCTGTTTTGCGGGATTGCGCGAAGCGTCGAAATGTGCTATTATAGAGCTATCTTCAAGTCAGATATGCGGAGGATATGAATGTCGCTCTGTTCGTTTTCGGAAAGCTATCTTCTGCTGGGCGTAACCCCGGTGGAAAACATATTTATTCAGGATTATCTGCCCCACGCGCCGGGCGACTATGTGCGCGTGTATCTCTATGGGCTGATGCAGTGCTATCATCCCACGGAGGACATGACCACCGAGCGCATCGCGCATCTGCTCGACGTGACCGAGGACACCGTGCAGGGGGCGTTTCAGTATTGGGAGCGGCAGGGGCTTGTGCAGCGCGTGAGCGATAATCCGCCCAGCTATCAGTATCTCAACCTTACCGCCTCTGTGACCAGCGAATCGCCCATGGAGAAGGCGGTCTATAAGCACCGCGAATTCAACACGAAGATGCAGCAGCTCTTCGGCACGCGGCTGCTCCATCCCGCCGAGTTCATGACCGCGTGCGAGTGGGTGGAGGAGCTGCACCTGCCTGAAGAGGTCGTGCTGATTATGGTGGAGCACTTCATCGCCACAAAGGGGCGATCGTTCCAGTTCCGCCAGCTCAACAAAACGGCGCTGCAATGGGCGGAGAAGGGTGTGAACACCGTCGAGGCGGCCAACGACATGATCATGCGCGACAGCGCCGCCTATAAGACCGCCGAGAAGGTCGTGCGCCAGTTCAATCTGCGCCGCGCCCCCACGCTGGATGAGGTGGCGCTCGCCAGAAAGTGGCTGGAGGAATACGGCATGGACGAGGCCGCCGTGCTGGTGGCCTGCCGCGAGACGGTCAAGGGGCGCAATCCCTCCTTCGGCTATCTGGACGGCATCCTTTCACGCAATCACACGGCGCGTTCCTCTCAGGACATGGCCGGTCAGCTGGACGAGAAAAAGCGCCGCGAGGACGCGGTCAAGGCGCTGCACGACGCGCTGGGCATCCGTCAGATGGCCCCCACGCCGGGCGAACTGGAATCCTATCAGAACTATCTGGCCGCGGGCTTCGAGCCGGGCGCGGTGCTGTGCGTGGCAAAGGGTATGGGCGGCTCGGGGCGCTATGATATGGAGGATCTCGAGCGGCAGATGACCCGCTTTGTCGAAAAGGGACTGTTCACCGAGGCGGAAATCACCGCTTATATGGATCAGCAGAAGCTGCTGCGCGAGCAGGCCGCCCGCGTCTACGAGGTCAGCGGACAGGATTCGCGCGTCACCGCCGCATCGACCGCGCAGATGGAGGAATGGCTGAGCATGGCTTCGTTCCCGGTCATACTCTACGCCGCCGAGTGCGCGCGCGGCACAAAGCTGCCGGTTCAGTATATCAGCAAGCTCCTGCGCGAGTGGAAGAAGGCCGGGATCGACACCGTGGAGGCGGCCAAAAGGCAGCACGGCGCGGTGCAGCCCGCAGGCGGCGCGCCGAAGAGCACGCCCACGTCCATGCAGTACGATCAGCGCGCCTATACGCCGGAGGAGCTGCGCGCGCTGACCGCATTTATGGAGGACGACGATGACGCGAAATGACATTGTGCGCGCCCTTAACGAGGAATACGACCGCCTGCGCGCCGACAATCTGCGCGAGCGCGACCGGCGCATCGGCGAGGTGATCGCCAAAGACCCGTCGATGGAGGCGCTCATATACGGCGGGCGCGATCTGTTCCGCAAGCAGGCGCGGCTGCTGCTCTCCCATCCCGAGCAGGCCGAAAAAAACGCGCGGGAAACGCGTCTGTTGGCCGCCGAGAACGACCGGCAGCTCAGAAAGCGCCTGAAGGAGCTGGGCTATGCCGAAAACTATCTCGACCCGATTTACCGCTGCCCGGTCTGCAAGGACAGGGGCTGGGTGGGCGACGGCGTGCGCGAGATGTGCGCCTTCTTCAAGCAGCGCCTGACGCGCCGGCTCTATGAGGAATCGGCGGCGGGCACGGGCGCGGCGCAGAGCTTCGAGGCGTTCGACGAGACGATATTCCCCGACGACGAGAAGGTGTCGGGATCCCGCACGCAGCGGCAGCTCATACGGCGCGTGCGTACGATTTGCGAGGAGTATGCCGACAGCTATCCGGACACCGACCATCTGGGGATCCTCATGATGGGCGAGAGCGGGCTGGGCAAAACCTATCTGCTCAACTGCATATTGAACCGCCTGATCGCGCGCGGCTTTGCGCCGATCAAGGTGACCGGCTACCGGCTGTACGAGGCCATGCGCGGCGCGCACTTCGGCGATGCGGAAAAGCGCGCCGAGTTCGATCAGCTGATCGGCTGCGAGGCGCTGTTCATCGACGATCTGGGCAGCGAGCCGGTGGTGCAGAACGTCACGCGCGAGTATCTGTTTTCTCTGCTCAACGAGCGGCTGATTCAGGGGCGGCACACGGTGATCGCCACCAACCTGAAGCCCGACAACCTGCTGTCGGTTTACGGCGAGCGCGTGTTTTCGCGCCTGATCGACGGCATGAACGTGACGGTCATTACGCTGGGCGGCCGCGATCTGCGCGCGCTGGCCAGGCTGAGGAAGTGAGCGCATGGACGACAGGGCGAGACAGGCGCTGGAAAAGCTGGACGCGCTGAATATTGCCTATGATTACATCGAGCACGACGCGGCGGCGCATATGGACGAGTGCCGCGCCATTGAGGAAAGGCTGGGCGCGATGGTGCCGCGCAATCTCTTTCTGACCACGCGGCGGCAGGGCGGCTTTTATCTGTATGTGCTGCGGCCCGGCGCGCCGTTCAGGAGCGGCGACGTCAGCCGGCAGGCGGGCACGTCCCGGCTGTGCTTTGCGGGCGAGGACGCGCTTTACGATCATCTGCGCGTCCGTCCCGGTTCGGTTACGCCGCTGGGGCTGATCTTCGACGCGGACGACAGCGTGAAGCTGCTCATGGACAGGGCGCTGCGCGATGAAGCGCGGCTGATCTTTCATCCGTGCGTGAACACCGCCTCGGTCGCGATGAGTACGCGGGATTTTCTGGAGGTATTTCTGCCGGCCGTTCACAAAACGCCGGTCTTTATCGAGGTGGACGCATGAAAATTGGCATCTGTACGACCGATTTTTCGCGCAGGCCGCTGGATAGCCTGTTTACGGCGATCGAGGGCATGGGCTTCGGCGCGGCGCAGTTCGCGTTCGATTCGATCGAGGAAAGCGGCTTTCGCGCCGATAATCACATCGAGATTCCCGCGCAGATCGACGAAGCGCTGCCCGAAAAAATCGCCGAGTGCGCCGCGCGCCATCATTTGGAGCTGACCGCGGTCAACGGCACGTTCAACATGGCGCATCCCGACAGGGCGGTGCGCGAGGAGGGCGTAAGGCGCTTCGACGGCTTTGCCCGCGCCGTTCGGACGATGGGCTGTGGCATGATTACGCTGTGCAGCGGCACGCGGAGCCGCGTCTCTCTCTGGACGGGCGATCCGGCCAACGACACGCCGGAGGCCTGGCGCGACATGGCCGGGTGCATGAGGGCGGTGTGCGCCGCCGCGGAAAAGTACGATCTCACGCTGGCCATTGAAACGGAAGCGGGCAACATCATCAGCACGCCGGAGAGAGCCGCGCGCATTATGGCGGAAGTCGGCTCCGAGCGGCTCAAAATGATCATGGACTGCGCCAATCTCTTCCATGCCGGCGAGGCGAAGCGCGAAAACGCGCGCGCGGTCATCGGCCACGCCTTCGATGTGTTCGGGCGGGATGTTGTGCTGGCGCACGGCAAGGACATCGCCGAATCGGACGGTATCCGCTTTTGCGCCGCGGGCGAGGGCATCGTTGATTTTCCGTATTTCATAAAGCGGCTGCGTGATGTGAACTATCAGGGCGTTATGATGCTGCACGGCATTGACCGCGAGGACAAAATGCCCGCCTGCCGCGCGCTGGTCGAATCGTTTATGTGATTTCACGGCAAGGGGGTTTTCTCCCTTCCATGGATATAAAACAGGGACAATACGAAAGGGGTTATCTGGTATGCTGAAGGGTATTTCTCCGATTATTTCTCCCGACCTGCTGAAGATCCTTATGGAAATGGGTCATGGCGACGAGCTGGTCATCGGCGACGGCAACTTCCCCGGCGCGAGCCTGGCGCGCAACCTCATCCGCCTGGACGGCCACACCGTGCCCGAGGTGCTCGAGGCCATACTGCGCCTGTATCCGCTCGATCCCTACGTCAAGGCCCCCGTCGCGCTGATGGAGGTCGTGCCCGGCGACACCGTTGAGACGCCCATCTGGGACGTGTATCAGGAGCTCTGCGACAAGAGCGAAGGCAAGAAGGTTGAGATCGAGCACGTCGAGCGCTTTGCGTTCTATGAGCGCGCAAAGAAGGCCTATTGCGTCATCATGACCGGCGAGACGGCGCTCTATGCCAACATCATCCTGAAGAAAGGTGTTGTGACCGAATGAAGATCACCTTTCTGGGCACCAGCCACGGCGTGCCCGCCGCCGACCGCTACTGCTCCTGCACCATGCTCGAGGTGAACGGCGCGCATTACTTTATCGACGCGGGCGCGCCGCTGATCGATCTGCTGCTGCGTCGCCATGTCGATCTTAACAGCGTTAAGACGATCTTCACCACCCATTTCCACAGCGACCATGTGGACGGGCTGGTTTCGTTCGCGGGGCTGTGCTCCTGGTATTTCAAGACCACCACGCCGCGCATCTATGTGACCGAGCAGAAGGGCATGGACGCGATGAAGGCGCTGCTCGAGACGGCCATCGGCAGCTTTGACGGCGAGCGCGTGCGCTTTGAAATGATGACGCCGGACACCGTCTACGAGGACGAGAACATCCGCGTCACCCCCTTCCCGACGCAGCATCTGGCCGGCGCGGGCCGCCCCGCCTATTCCTATCTGGTCGAGGCGGAGGGCAAGAAGGTGTTCTTCTCCGGCGATCTGTCCGTGCATCTGGAAAAGAAGGATTTCCCCGCCTATGTGCTGAACAATGAGGTTGACCTCATGATCTGCGAAATGGCGCATTTCACCGTGGACGAGGTGACGCCCTATCTGGAAAAGTGCCGGGCGAACCAGGTCCTGTTCAACCATGTGTTCCCGCTTGCCAAGCTCGCGCAGATCGACGCGCTGGACGGCCGCTTCGGCTATCCCATCCACACCGTGAACGACAACGACGAAATCGAGCTGTAACCGCATAGAAAAAGACCGTCTCATCATTGATGAAGAGGCGGTCTTTTTGCGTGCGCTTATCCCTTAATCCATTTCTCGATCGCGGTCCGCGCGCCGTCCACGCCGCTGCCGCGGATAGCCAGCCCCTTCGCGACGGCAGCGCCCTTCGCGGCGCGGCGCACGTCGTTTTCCGTGTCCGACAGGCCGCTGCCCTCGTGCGTGCAGAAGGGATGGACGGTCTTGCCGGTCAGGTCGCAGCGCTCGAGGAACGTATAGACGGCCATGGGCATCGTGCCCCAGTAGTTGGGATAGCGGAAACTCTCGTCCACGAGTCCCTGCGTCCTCAGCGCCGCCGCCGTGACGGGCGAACGATCCCGAAGCGAGAGCTGCGCCTCGCGGCTCCAGACCTCGCCGAAAAGCACGTCATCGTTGAGCTGCGCAAATTTCGGCGCGAATCTGCCCAGCGCGTCGCGCCCCGCCGTCTGCTTAATCGCCATAATTGCACCCTCCTTACAGCTTTGCGTATTCCTCGTCGGTCACCGGCTCGCACCATTCGTTATGGCAGACCTCGCCGGGAACCTCGATCGCGATGTGAGAAAACCAGCTGTCGGCCTTTGCGCCGTGCCAGTGCCTGACATTGGCGGGAATCATGATCACGCTGCCCGGCGTGAGACTGACCGCCGCCTTGCCTTCCTCCTGATACCAGCCCTCGCCGGCGGTGCAGACGAGCAGCTGGCCGCCGCCCCTGGCGGCATGATGAATGTGCCAGTTGTTGCGGCAGCCCGGCTCGAAGGTCACATTGGCGGCGAACAGGCCGCTTTTCGGGGCAGTCAGCGGATTGAGGAAGGATTCGCCGATGAAATAGCGCGCAAAGGCGGTGTTGGGCGCGCCCGTGCCGAATACGTTCTGGCGTTCAAATTCAGCCTGATTCATGGTCTTCATAGTGAAAAAATCTCCTTTCAAGGCGCTTATGCTTCGCCGCGCACGGCTTGACAAACGCCGGCGCGGGCGGTATGATAGGGTCATGGGGTTGAACCTTGATGACAGTTTATAACCTGAAGCGAACTTTAAGTCAAGGGGTTTTGCGAAATTTTGGAGGACTCACTTATGGTTTACACAGTGGGCGAAATGGCGAAGCGGATGGGCGTTGCGGCGTCCACGCTGCGCTATTATGACAAGGAGGGGCTGCTGCCCTTCGTGGAGCGCTCGCCGGGCGGCATACGGCTGTTCCGGGAGACGGACGTGGAATGGCTCAATGTCATCGGCTGCCTGAAGAGCGCGGGGATGTCGATCGGCGATATTCGCGAATACATCCGCCTGGCCATGCAGGGCGACGGCACGATCGATCAGCGGCTGGCACTGTTCAAACGTCAGCGCGAGGCGCTGATCCGGAAGATGGCGGCGCTGCAAAACACGCTCGATATGCTGGATTACAAATGCTGGTTTTACGAGCGGGCGCAGGAGCTTGGCTCGATCGAGGCCGTCAAAGATCTGGACGGGGACGCTTTGCCCGAGCGCTTTCAGGGCGTGCGCCGCAGCCTTAAATCGATGCCCGCGGCGGAAGAGGACGCATAAAAAGGCGCCGCGCACGGCGGGCGAACCGGCCTGCCATGCGCGGCGTTTGCGCGTTACGCGTTAATCGTAGAAATTGCGGCTGAGCACCTCCTGCTGCCATTCGGGCGACAGGCTGGTGAAGCGCGCCGAGAAGCCGCAGACGCGCACGATGAGGTTCGGGTAGCTTTCCGGGTGCGCCTGCGCGTCGAGCAGCTGCTCGCGTGTGGTGCAGTTGAGCTGGAGCGCGCCCATCGCCGTGTGCGCCATGGCGCGCAGAAACGCCTCGCACAGCTCCAGCGTCATGCGCGTGGAGGGCAGGATGATGTTCACGACGGTGTTTCCGGCCATCATCGTGCCGTCCAGACGGCGAAGGCTCGCGGCGACGTCGGTCACGCTGTCGATTTTGTGCAGCCGCGAGGGGGTTAGCCCCTGCGAGATGTAATCGCCGCTTCTGCGTCCGTCCGGCGTGGCCAGCGTCTTTTCGCCCCAGAAGCGGATCTCGGTGTAGGTGAGGTGCCCCAGCATCACCGTGCCGCCCGGCCAGAATGTTTTGAGCGCGCGCGTCTCCTTGTAGAGATCGGCGTTGAAGCGGGCGGCCAGCGCGCCGGATTCCTCACCACCGTCGCCCCAGCAGGGGCAGCTCATGGCGGCGCGGCGTATATCCTCATGCCCTTCCCAGTTGCCGCGCACGATGGCCAGCAGCTCGTCGAGCGGCAGCGCCTGACGGTCAAAGCAGAGCGTTTTGATGGCCAGCAGCGAATCGACAATGTTGGGCAGCCCCAGGCAGGTATACTGCTCGACATGGTATTTGCAGCCGCCCTCGGTCAGGTCGCGGCCGCTTTGCAGGCAGCCTTCGAGGCTTGAAGAGGTCAGCGGCAGCGGATCGACCTCGCGCCAGATTCCCTTGCCCGCGTGCGTCATGCGGCTGCGTTCGCGCAGGAGGACGCGCATATTGTCCATCGTGATCTGATAGACCTCTTCAAAGCTCTTCGCGCCGTCCAGCGGCCGGAAATAGAGCTGGCAATCGGCCATTTTATCGCGCCGGTTGTGAACGGAAAATTCAAACGCCTTGAGCAGATTGACGTAATTGCCGTGATCGCTCTTCTCGTTGCCGTTGCCCGACGTGCCCCAGCAGCCGGTGACGAGGTAATCGCGTGCGTCCTCCGTCGAAAAGCCGGAGCGGATCAGCGCGGGGATCATCACGTCATCGTTTTCGTACAGTACGGACGACGTGCCGGCGATCACGTCCTGATCAGCCGCGTCCAGATAAGCCCTGGGCGAGGCCGCGCTGAAGCGCACCTTGATCTTCGGAAAGATGATCTTCTCCTCCCGCGTGGCGCGCAGAAACATTTCGGTCAGGTCGTTCCAGACCGGACGGCCGTATCGGTCGCAGCCGCCCAGCACATAGGTGTTTTCCAGTTCATGATCGGCATAGCCCGTCATCTTCATGGCGTGATCGTAGTGGCAGTCCCACGTGAGCAGGAACGCCTTGATCAGCGCATAGGCTTCCTCCTTCGTCAGCCGCCCTTCGGCCAGATCGCGCTCATAGAAGGGCAGCAGCTCCACATCCGGCCGGCCGAAGCTGTTGTAGCCCACGCCCTCGAGCGCGCCGGGCACAGTGCGCAGGAAGGCCAGCGTGTTGAGCGCCTCGTAAAACGTGCGCGGCGCGTTCCAGGGCGCATAGGCGGCGGCTTCGGCAATGCGTTCAAGACGCGCGCGCTCTTCAGCGTCCGATGCGCTCTTCAGCCTTTCCTCAGCGGCGCGGGCGAATTTTTCGGAGATGGCCTTCAGGCTCAGCAGGCCGCGAACAGCGGCGCGCAGAAAGTCCTTTTCCGATTCGGGACGGGGCATTTCCAGCTGGGCGCAGGCCGCGTCGTAGAGACTCTTCAGCCCGCCGGAGAAAATCGGCTTGCAGTTGTAGTAGAAGTGCTGGCGCGTGTCGGCGTAGGGGCCGCAGATGAGATAGAGCAGGTTTTCGCCCTGCTTGTTCCGCACGCGGGCCAGCGCGGGATCCTGATCCCAGAACAGATGCGAAAAGCGCGCGTAATTCCAGCCGCCCGCGTGGAGCACGCCGTGAAAATCGCCCGCGCCGTCGCAGAGATGCTGCATTGCGCCCAGCTCATAGTAAAATGGCGACTGATGAAAGAGCACGCACTCGCAGCGCTCCGCGATGGTTTCGTACTGCATGGCCTTGCGCTGACAGGCCGTCATGTCCGGCTGCCAGCGCTGATCGAGCAGCGGGAAAACGCGGTCGCGGAAGGCCGCGGCCCTGTCGTCTATATGGTTCCAGTAAAAATCGGTCAGTTCCGCGCGCAGAGCGGCTGTCTCCATATCCGTTCAACTCCCCCAATGAATGACTGTGCGTCCATTCTAGCGAAAACGGCGCGGAAAGTAAATCGCACAATTCCGACGATGGCACAATACGGACGGCGAAAGGAGCTTCCATCATGCTTCATCTCGAGCGCATCAACAGGGTGTATCGATTCTCGATCCATGAAACGAGCTGGTCGCGCGCGAGCGGCGCCGCCGATCACTGCCTGGCCTATAAGCTCTATGGCCGCACGGTGCATATCCACGACGGGCGGGAATACGTTCACGATCAGGACAGCGTGATGATCGTCGGCAAGGACGATCTCTACCGCGTCGTCTCGCACGACCCCGAGGACGCGGGCGCGCGCGGCGGCTGCATCGCGGTGCATTTTGAGACGGTCGAGCCGTTCGATCTGCCCATGGCCTGCGTCGGCGTGGCCTCCGATCCGCACATAAAGAGCGGCTTTTTCCGGCTGCTGGACGCGTGGAACCGCCTGCAAAGGGGCGGCGGCGCGTCCGACGAATATGCCTGCGCGGCGCTGTTTTACGACATACTCGCCCGCACGCTGGCCATCGGCGAGAGCGGCGCGGCGGAAACGGCGCGGAGCCTCGCGGACGTGCGGGCGTATATGGAGCGCAATTACGCCGATTCCGCGCTCTCCATGGAGGAGCTGGCTGGCATGGCGCGCCTGAGCGTGCGGCGCTTCGGCGAGCAGTTCCGGCGGCGCTATCACATAACGCCCGGCCGCTTTCTCACAGCGCTGCGCATAGGGGCGGCTGAAAAGCTGCTCGAAAACGGCGAGCTGCGCGTCTCGGACGTGGCCGCGCTGTGCGGGTATGCCGGCGCGGGCTATTTTATTCGGGCGTTTCGCCGCGAGATGGGCGTAACGCCGGAGACGTATCGCGCCGAGCGCCTGAGGAAGTGAGCGGCGTTTTGGCGCGTATAAATCGGGCGGGGGATTGACAGACGGGGCACAGTTCCTTATAATGCCATTGAAGGGAGCGATGAAGACCATGCGGAGGATGCTCACGCTGTTTCTGACATTTCTGAAGATCGGCGCGTTTACGTTCGGCGGCGGCTACGCCATGATCGCGCTGCTGGAGAACGAGTTTGTCGAAAAGAAGGGCTGGCTTGATCGGGATGAATTTCTCGATATGGCGGCCATTGCCGAGTCCACGCCCGGGCCGGTGGCCGTCAACAGCGCGACCTACCTCGGCTACAAGATCGGCGGCGTGGCCGGCGCGGCGCTTTCCACGCTGGCGGTGTGTCTGCCGTCGTTTGTCATTATCTATGTCATCTCGCTGTTCTTCGATCAGTTCCTGAGCCTTAAATATGTGGCCTGTGCCTTTCGCGGCATACAGGCCTGCGTCGTCTATCTGATCTTCTCGGCGGGGCTGAGGATGATTAAGGCGCTGGATAAGAGCGTAATGAACAAAGTGATCGTCGCGCTGGTCATGGCGGCGATGG
>SFOF01000248.1 GCA_004552515.1 Clostridiales bacterium | reverse complement strand
TCCTTTTTTAGGCTGCCTTGAGTATATCCACCCTATGTGACGGGCGCATGAAAGGTTTGTGTAAATTCCGTGTAAAAAAAGCACCCTGTCCAGAAAGGACGGGGTGCTTTTCGCTGTGCTGCATGGATTTAGTCCGCATCCGGCCAGCCCGCGCGGCGGGCTCGGGCGACGTTTTGGGCGATACGGTCGAGGAAGGCCAGATACTGCCGCCGCTCGTCCGGGGTGAAGCTCTGCAGCTCGATCTCCTCCCATTCCGAAAAAGCGGCGTCCACCTGCCGCAGGGCGGCGCGGCCCGCGTCGGTCAGCGCGACCAGCTTTTCCCGCTTGTTGCTCGCGTTGACCGTGCGGCGCACCAGCCCCATCGCCTCCAGCCGGGCCAGCAGCTTGGCCACCCGGCCCTTATCCAGCTCGAGCCGCACACACAGCGCGTCCTGATTGCAGGTGCCCAGCACCGAGATCGTGTGCAGGCTGAAGGAATCGGCCGGCGTCAGCCCGAGCGTACCCAGCCGGCTGCGCACAAAGCTCTGTTCGGCCCGCCGGATCACGCCGTTGGCACATATCATGGTTGCTTCCCTCTTTCTGTTGCAATAATCAACTATTTCCTGCTTCCATTATACGCCGGACGGCGGCGCGGCGCAAGAGCGCAGCAAAAAAACCGGACAACTGTCCGGTTTTCCGCTGTACGCACCGATTGGGATGTTACTGCTGCACAAAGGTGATGACGCCGCTGTGCGACAGGTTGGGATCGAACGAGAAGCCCAGCCCGTCGAACGCGACCAACCCGGCCGGGTCGTCGATCCGGTTCTGGATGATGTATCGCGCCATCGCGCCCCGGGCCATTTTGGCGACCGCCGCCAGACAGCGCAGCTTCCCGCCGCGATAGGTCAAAAATTCGCAGGTCAGGAAGGTCTCGTCCGGCCGCAGATGAGCCGTGACCGCCCGGCTGTACTCCGCCGAGGCCAGATTGATGACCGGCTGACCGGCCGCGAAGACGTCGTCATGGATCTTGCTGCCCCAGAAACGGTACAGGTTCTGTCCGCGCGGACGGCGGCACAGCTCCAGCCGGTAGGGCCGCACCGCGTCCAGCGGACGCAGCGCGCCGTAAAACGACGAGATGATGCGAAGATGCTCCTGCGCATAGCGCAGGTCATCGTCAGTCAGGGTGTCCGCGTCCAGATTCTTGTAGGCCAGTCCATCGTAGGCCAGAATCGCAGGCGCGCCGCCCTCGGGCTGCCACGCGGCGAAATCCGCCGCCGCCCGGAGCGCAAGCTGCGGACTGATCTGCATGGCGCTTTCCAGCTCATACGCCGGCATGTCCCGCACGAGGTCATACAGGGCGCGGGTCTCGTCCATGCGCGCGGGCACGGTCGACGCAGCGTCGCGCTGCGGCGCGGTCCGCATGTTCTTCGCGGGAGATAAAATGGCAAGCATCGTCCCCGCCTCCTTCCGCTGTGTTAAAATCTACTCTTATTGTAACTTCTGCGCGCCATAATTGCAAGCGGTTTCCCTTGCATTTCGCGGGATAAACTGCTACAATGACATTTGAATTGTAAAAAGAGGGGAAATTTGCTATGGAATCCATCCGCACGCGGCGCGTTTGTCCGCCCGCGCTGGCAAACGGTCTGTTCCTGACCGCCGCCGGCGCCTATGTCGTCGGCCTGTTCGGACGCATGAGCTACGCCGCCGTCATGGCCGAGCTGATCGCACGGGAGGGGCTGAGCAAGCCGCAGGCCGGGCTGATCGGCACGCTGTTCTTCGTCGTTTACGGCGTGTGCCAGCTCCTTTCCGGCTTTCTGGGCGACCGGATCAGCCCGAAAAAGCTGATCTTCACCGGCGTGACCGGCTCCGCCCTGCTCAATCTGGGCATGGGGCTTTCGGGCGCGTCCTACCCGGTCATGCTGGCGCTCTGGACGCTCAACGGCGTGTTCCAGTCCCTGCTGTGGTCGCCCGCCGCCCGGGTCTTCTCCGAGATGCTCCCGCCCGACTGCCGCAAGCGCGCCTGCTCGAACGCGGGCGCGACCTATCCGATCGCGACGATCGCGTCCTATCTCGTCGCCTCCCTGCTGCTCCGCCTGACCGGCTGGCAGGCCGAGTTCCTGCTCTCCGCCCTGCTGATGCTGCTGGCGGCGGCGGTCTTCTGGCGGCGAATGTCGTATTATGAGCGCGAGACCGCGCAGAACGGGCCGGTCGAGCAGATCACGCTGAGCGTGCAGGAGCGGGGCGCGAACGGCAGCCTCATCGCCATCCTGATCGTCTCGGGCACCCTGCTGACCGTGCCGGGCGCGGTCTCGCTCGGCCTGCTGCGCGATGGCCTGCAAAACTGGGTGCCCACCTATCTCGACGAGTGCTTCTCGCTGGGCGCGGCGCGGTCGGTCGCCCTGTCGGTCGTCCTGCCCGCGTTCAATCTGGCGGGCGTGTACCTCGCCAAGTGGCTGGCCGCGCGCTATATCCGCAATGAGCTGCTGGGCACCGCCGGATTCATGGCGGCGGCAGGCGGCGCACTGGCCGTCCTCTGCCTGACCGGCACGGCGCACGCCGGGCTTTCCCTCTTTTTGATGACCTTTTCCTCGACCGCGCTCGTGGGCGCGAACCAAATGATCATCAACCTGCTGCCCATCCACTTCGGCGCGGTCGGCCGGGCGTCCTCGGTGACCGGCGTGTTCAACAGCGCGTGCTACCTCGGCTCCGCCCTGTCGTCCTACGGCGTGGGCTTTGTCTCCGACCGCTGGGGCTGGACGGCCGCGATGGCCTTCCTGCTCTGCTTCGCCGTGCTCACGCTGGTGACCTCGCTGGCCGGGGCGCGCCGCTGGGGTCGCTACCGCCGCGACATTTAAAATTTTACAAAGGCTTGCTTGTTTTTTTCCCGATTTTTCCTCATAATAGTTTCCGAACGGTTTCTACCGTTTCTTCGCATCGGAAAGGAGCACACACAATGATCGAACAAACTGAGCCGCTTGCCGAGCTGCGCGGCAAGAAAGGCTTTATCTGCGATATGGACGGCGTGATCTATCACGGCAACCGTCTGCTGCCCGGCGTCCGGGAATTTGTCGAATGGCTGATCCGCGAGGACAAGCGCTTCCTCTTTCTGACGAACTCGAGCGAGCGCTCGCCCCGTGAGCTGCAGCAGAAGCTGGCCCGCATGGGGCTGGACGTCAGCGAGGATCATTTTTACACCAGCGCGCTGGCGACCGCCGCCTTCCTCCAGACGCAGTCGCCCGGCTGCTCGGCCTATGTCATCGGCGCGCCCGGCCTGCTCAACGCCCTGTACGATGTGGGCATCACGATGAACGACGTCGATCCGGACTACGTCATCGCGGGCGAGACGACCGGCTACAACTACGAGACCATCGTACAGGCGGTGGGCTACGTCCAGCGCGGCGCGCGCCTGATCGCGACCAACTCCGACCTGACCGGCCCCTCCGA
>SFOF01000247.1 GCA_004552515.1 Clostridiales bacterium | reverse complement strand
ATTTTCGGCGCGACCGTCTTGCCCGTCTGCCCGACCTGACGCGCGTAGGGCATGATCTCCGCGTCTACCAGCGGACGGCTGGAGGACAGCGCGCCGCCCAGTCTTTCGGCCAGCTTCCCGGCCAGCGCGATGTTCTCCGCGCCGCCAATCCCCTGACCGATCGATACGAGAATGTCCGCCGCGCCGATGTCCGCGCCCCTTTCGCGGGCGATGCGCTCGATCAGCGTTACCGGGCTTTGCGCGCCGCACGGCGTTTCGAATATGACGCGGCAGGGGCGCACGCCGTCGCGGACAGGCCGCGGAAACACGCGCGGGCGCACGGTCGCCATCTGCGGGCGCGCCTCCGGGCAGACGATCGTCGCCATGAGATGCCCGCCGAACGCCGGACGGGTCTGGAGCAGCCGCTTCGTTTCGGGATCGACCGCGAGGAACGTGCAGTCTGCGGTCAGGCCGGTGTTCAGCCGCGCGGCCAGACGCGGAGCCAGTGAACGCCCCAGCGCCGTCGCGCCCAGCAGCAGCGCCGAGGGGCTGTACTTTTTGATCAGCGCTTCCAGCTCGCCGGTCAGCGTCAGTGCGTCGGCATTTTGGAGCGATTCGCCGCACACGGCCAGCACGGCGTCCGCGCCGCTTTCGCACAGCGCTTCGAATACGCCGCTGTCGGGGCGCGCGCCCGCGTAGACCGCGACGGCCTGCGCGCCCATTGCGGGAGCCAGCCGCGCCGCCTCGCCGAGCAGCTCGAACGCCGTATCGCGCGCGCCGCCCTCATGCGCTTCGCAGAACACCCACAGTCCGCCCGCGCGGATTTCTTCGCCGCCTGATGCGCAATTCGCGCCTTTCTGCGGCGTTTCAGGCTGTTGCGCGGCACTGGCGGGTTCGTTTCTGCCCGTCAGGAACGGCGCGAGCGCGGCTTTTGTCAGCGCCTCGGCCTGCTCGTCAGGCGTGCCGGTCAGGAAATCGCACGCCCGCGTGAGGACGGGCCGCTCGCTCTTCACGACGCGCGTGCGCGAGCCCTTCAAGCCGACCATATCGGGCGCAATGTCCAGCGCCTCGCGGTTCAAAACGCGCACATCGGCTTCCTCGCCGCGCAGGATCCCCGCGATGGAGGGCAGGCGCGGCACGTTGATTTCCTTGAGCACGGTGACGAGCGCGGGCAGCGGCACGCTCGCGCGCTCGTAGCCGTCGTCGGTCAGCCGGCGCACGGTGAGCACGCCGTTTTCGAGCGATTCGACGCGCGTCACGTCGCTCACATGGGGGATGTGCAGCAGCTCTGCCAGCATCGGCGGCACCTGCGCGGTATCGCCGTCGGTAGCCATGCGTCCGCACAGGATCAGATCGGGCCGGCCGTCTTTCGCAATGGCGGCGGCCAGCGCGCGGGCGGTGGCGATGGTGTCCGCGCCGGCGAAGGCGCGGTCGGAGAGGAGATACGCCTCGTCCGCGCCCACGGCGATCACGCGCCGGAGCATCCCGGAAACGGCGGGTATGCCCATGCTGAAGGCGGTTATGTGGCCGCCGAAGCGCGATTTCAGGCGCACGGCTTCCTCCACGGCGAACGCGTCGAAGGGATTGAGGATGGATTCCGCGCCCTCGCGGATGACGGTATGGGTGACCGGATCGAGACGGGTTTCGTTCGACGCGGGCACCTGCTTGACACAGACGCAGATCTTCATGCTCTATTCCTCCGATATGACGTTGCCGGGGCCGAGCAGCCCCTTCGGGTCAAAGGCGCGCTTGAGCGCGGCCAGGTCGCGCATTTTGTCCGCGCCGTACATGATCTGAGCCAGCCTTTTCTTGATCTTGCCCGCGCCGTGCTCGGCGGATATGCTGCCGCCCATGCGGTGGACGTCGCGCGCCCATTTTTCGAAGATGCGATGGCCCTCTTCATACTCGGCCTTCGTGCGCGCGAGGATATTCGGATGGACGTGGTTCTCGCCGATGTGGCCGAATATGATCCACTGGAGATTCGTCTGCATGAGATCATGCTTGTAGATGTGGAACAGCTCGTCGAAATGCCGGTCGTCTACGGCCATGTCGGTGGAGAGGATGGTGATGCACGGCTCGCGTTTGCGGTTTTCCTCGACGATCAGGTCGATTGTCTCGGGCACGGTGTGGCGGAAGAAGAGCAGCTTTTCCAGCTCGGCGGCGTCGCGCGCGACCCAGGTGCGCTCTATGTCGCCGCCGACGGCCTGTATCACCGCCGAAAGCGCGCGCAACACGGGGATCATCTCGCCCGGATCGTCGTCGTTAAACTCGACGTACACGGCGCAGTTGTAGTTTTCGGGCAGCTCCTGCAGCTGATGAAAGGCCGGCGTGACCGCCTTCTGCCGCACCACCATGTCCAGCGCGTTTTTGTTGAAAAACTCGATCGACGCGGGTCTGTACGCGAAATCCGGCACGCCCGCGTCGGAATGTCCCTTCATGGCGCGGACATAGGCGAGCGCGTTTTCGTCGTCCGGGAAGAACGCCGTCAGCCCCCACAGATGCCGCGGCGCGTCCATGAGCTTCAGCTCCAGCTCCGCGATTATGCCCAGCGTGCCCTGACTGCCCATGAACAGATCGACGAGATCCATATTTTCGCGGATGAAGAAGCCCGCGTCCTTGATGGGCGGCGTGTCGAAGGAGGGCAGCTCGCACTCGAAAATCGAGCCGTCCTCGCAGGAAAAACGCACATGGCGGCCGTCGGCCTGATCGCGTCCGCGCGCGAGGGAGGCGATGCGTCCGTCGGAGAGCACGACGCGCAGGGCGTTTATGTGCGCGCGGGTGCAGCCGTAGAGGAACGAGCGCGCTCCGCAGGCGTTGCAGGAGGCCATGCCGCCGAGGCTGGCGGTCGGCTCGGTCGGATCGGGCGAGAAGAACAGCGCGCCGGGCTTTACGGTTTTCAGCGCCTCGAGAGACGCCTCGTCCCAGCCGCGCACGTCGAAGCTCTTGGTTTCAAGCGCCTTTCTCAGCTGCGTGAGCAAAAGCCCCGGCTGAACGCGCAGAGCGTATTTTCCCTGATCGTCACGTCTCAGGCCGAGGATTCTGTTCATGCGCTGAAGGTTTAAGGCCAGTCCGCGCGCGGGGCTTGCGCCGCCGGCCAGCCCGGTCAGGCCGCCCTGCGCGGTGAGCGGCACGTCGTGATCGGCGCACCAGCGGATGACGCTGCCGATCTCTTCGGCGCTGGTCGGGAAGGCGATATACTCGGCCGCGCCCATGACGCGCGATTCGTCCGAGAGATAGCGCTCGTCGCCGGGCGTTAATTTTCTGATCAGTTCCAAGGCGTGTTTTCCTCCTTTTCATTCGCCGCCGAATGTGCTATACTTAAGTGTGTTTCTAAAATTCCCCTGACTGCAATTTCGGCGTCTTTTCCGCCATTTCTGCGCCCCAAGCCCTTGATTTAGCGCCGCTAAACCTGCGGACTTTCGCCTTGGGGCCAGGTTGGAATCCTT
>SFOF01000246.1 GCA_004552515.1 Clostridiales bacterium | reverse complement strand
ACCGTCTCGTCGGTCTCGCCGCCGGGGAACCACTCGTCGCCCATCAGCATGACGGCGCAGCGGCCCTCGGGGTCGATCGCCGCGCAGCCCAGGCCGCCCGCCGCGCCCGCGATCAGCGCGCCGGTTTTGCCCTCGTCCGCGGCGACGGAGCGCGCGCCGTCGATCAGCACGTCGATCGCGCCGCTCTGCGCCAGCGTTTCGTTCAGCGCGCCGCCGTCATAGACCAGCGCGATCACCACATCGCAGCCCTGCTCGCGCAGCGCGTTGGCCGCGGCGATTGCCGAAGAAGCGCGCTCGTCGTCCGCGCCCTCTGCGCCGACCGCCACAAGGCCGAAGCGCGCGCCGTCGCGCTCGATCAGCGCCCCGCCCGTCTCGCCGCGGAGCAGCCGCACGTCGGGGCAGAGCGCGGCCAGCTCGGCGACGCGCTCCGCGCCATAGCTCAGATCGGCGGCGTTCGGCGCGAAGGCGTCATAGCGCGCGGCGTTCAGCAGCCGGACGACCGCCTCGCCGCGCGTGTCCTCGGCAAAGGGCGAGCCGGCGATCGTGCCGCCCGCGTCGATCAGCACGACCGACGCGCCGACCGCCTCGAAGCGCTCCTTCGCCCAGGCGGCGCGCTCAAAGACCTGTCCGGCCGCGTCGCCCAGCGTGCCGGAGGAGTAGAGCATGACGATATAGCCGGACAGCGGCTGATCGGCGGCGGGGGCGGGCGTTTCAACCGCCTCGACCGATTCGGCCAGCGCGGCGGCGCTCAGCGCGAGCATCAGCGCGAGGATAAGGGCAGTCAATCGTTTCATCATGGAAGTATCTCCTTTCGTCGGACGCGGATTTTGCGTATAATTAACTAAATGTGTCGAAACAAACCGACAGAACCGCGTGTCTAAAGTGTATAATAAAAGACACGATTTGTCTACCGTCAATTTGACGCGCGCCCGCCGCGATTCGTTCCGGCCGCGTCCCGCCGCTTTTTTGAGCCACACCCGATAAAAACAGGGAGGATTTTCCATCATGAATCGATTCCTGACGCGCCTGACCGCGCTTATGCTCACGCTCGCGCTGCTGCTTGCGCCCCTGGCGCTGGCCGAGGACACGCCGGACGGCGCGATCGACGAGGGCGCCGAGTATGAGGAGGCGCTGCAAAACGAGCCGAAGGTGACTGTATCGCAGGACGAGCTGGCCGTCACGCCCGGCCTGGATCCCGACTGGGTGAATATCCTGCTGGCCGGCTCCGATTCGCGCACCGGCAAGGGCTACAGCCGCACCGACGCGATGATCATACTCTCGCTCAACGTCCGCAGCGGGCAGGTCAGGATGACCTCGGTCATGCGCGACATCTGGACGCCCATGCACGGCCGCGCGCCGCAGAAGATCAACGCCTGCACGGTGTTCGGCGGCCCGACGCTGGCCATGCGCACGCTCAACGAGGACTTCCGGATGAACATCGAGGACTACGTGCTCATCGACATGCAGGCGATCGAGGAAGTGATCGACCTGATTGGCGGCGTGGAGCTGGACATCACCGAGCAGGAGTTTTACGCGCTCAAAAAATCGCGCAACGCCACCGATACCGATCTCATCACGCCGCCCGAGGCGTTCGGCACGGTGACGCTGACCGGCGAGCAGGCGCTGGCCTACGCCCGTCTGCGCGCCATCGACAACGACTATGAGCGCACCGCCCGCCAGCGCCGCGTGCTGCTGGCCATCGCGCGCAAGGCGAAGACGCTGCCGCTCGGCGAGCTGACAAAGCTGATCGTCACCTGCCTGAACTATGTCGAGACGGACATCTCGCTGGTTGACGTCATCACGCTGGCGCGCGTGGGGCTGGCGACCGATCTGGACGCGATCGAGGAGATGCGGCTGCCGGTCGAGGGCACCTATACCAGCGGCAAGATGCCGGAAAACGGGCTGTGGGTCATTCAGCCCGACTTCGACGCCAACGCGCAGGCGCTGCATGATTTCATCTACGGGCCTGCCGCCGAATAGCGCGGGTTCAGCCTGAAACACAGCGTTTAATTTCACATACTGCAAATCGCCCCGCCGAACCGGAAAATCGGAATCGGCGGGGCGGGTTGCGCGCGCGGCGTTTTTAGTCGTTTTCGCGGCAGGCGCCACATCGGCCGCGGCCCTCGCGTTCACAGTCGGGGCAGAGCGGCGCGGCGCACTCGGCGCAGGGGACGGCGCAGCGCGCCTCGATGCGCTTCCCGCAGGCGGCACATTCGATCAAGGCCATCGAAAAGCCCTCCTTCCCTTACCAGGGCTGAACGCCTCCGGTGAGCTGAGCCACACGCTCCAGACCCTGCCGGGAGGCAATATCGGCCAGCTCATCCCGAACCTTGATGGGAGCGAACGGATCGGCAAACATGGCGGTGCCTACGGCAACCGCGGTGGCTCCGGCCAGCATCAGCTGAGCCGCATCCTCGCCGCGGCTTACGCCGCCCATGCCAAGGATGGGAATCTTCACCGCCTGGGCAACCTCCCAGACCATCCGCACTGCCACAGGCAGGACGGCGGGACCGGACATGCCGCCGGTGTTCATCTTCAAAATGGGACGGTGGGTATTCACATCGATACGCATGCCGCGCAGAGTGTTGATGAGGGACACGGCGTCAGCGCCGCCGTCCTCCACCGCCCGGGCAATCTCGGTAATGTCGGTGACATTGGGGGAGAGCTTCACCATGACGGGCACTTTGCCTGCATGGGCCTTAGCCACCTGGGTGACTTCAGCGGCCAGCTCAGGGCGGGTGCCGTAGGCCAGGCCGCCTGCTTTTACGTTGGGGCAGGAGATGTTGACCTCGATCATATCTACCCCAGCTTCCGAGAGCTTTTCACACATGATGCCGTATTCCTCGGGGGTGTTACCAGAAATGTTGGCGATGACCTTCACGTCATACTGGCGCAGGAAGGGCAGCTCTTCCGCAATAAAGGCGTCTACCCCGGGATTTTGCAGGCCCACGGAGTTTAGGATGCCCATAGGGGTCTCTGCAATACGGGGGGCAGGATTTCCCTCACGGCGGTGGAGGGTCAGTCCCTTGGCACAGATACCGCCGATCTCGCTCAGATCATAAAACTGGCCGTACTCCCGGCCAAAGCCGTAGGTACCGGAGGCTACACAGATGGGGTTTTTCATGGTCATCCCGGCCAGGGTGACGCTCATATCCACATTAGGCATTCCAGTCCACCTCCTTGGAGTCAAAGACGGGGCCGTCTTTGCACACGTGCTTGCGGGAGCCGTCAGCCATATCGCAGGCGCACACCAGGCAGGCGCCCACGCCGCAGCCCATGCGCTCCTCCATGGATACCTGGCAGGGAACGCCGAACTCCTCGGCCACCTTGGCTACGTTGCGCAGCATGGGCTTGGGACCGCAGGCCAGCACAGCGTCATAGTTGTTGTTCTCGCTCAGCTCCTGGCGCACCAGGGCATCCACAAAGCCGTGGTGACCCATG
>SFOF01000028.1 GCA_004552515.1 Clostridiales bacterium | reverse complement strand
GTCCGATTTCGGATGAATGTCAAGTAAAAACAAAGTGAGGAGTATAAAGAGCCGCAAAGAAGCGCGGGAGAAAAAACGGCTTGACAAGCGGAAAATGGCTGTTATAATAAAGCTGTAATTTTAACATAAAGGAGACGCGCAGCTATGGAGCAGGGCTATCACGGCGTTTATTATCAGCCGGGCGAGGAAACCGTATTCTGCTATCGCACGCATCTGACGGTCTATGAGGAATCCTTCGCGGACGGAACGCTTTCGGCGAGGGGCTGGAACGCGGCGGGCTATCCGCTCAATGTGCTCACGAATTTCCCAACGCGGCTGGATACGGGCCGCTTTGCCGAGCCGCAGGCGTTTTCGCTGGATGTGGACGGCGAGTGCTGCGACCGCGGCCTGACGCTCGAGGGCTTTGAGCAGCATGAGGAAGAAAAGGGGACGCACGCGGTCATTTCGCTCTATTGCCAGGACAAGGCGATCCGCATCCGCGTCCATACGCTTCTGGACGGCACGGCGGCCCTTGCGCGCTGGCTGGAGATTGAAAACGCGGGCGAGCGCGCCGCGGCGGTCAGCCGTCTGGCCGTCATGGGCGGCGGTCTGGAGATCATGGAGGGCGAAATCGCCGCGCGGGGCATGACGGGCAAAGGCGTCGATACCTATTATAAGCTGGGCTATTTCGACGCGGACGGCTGGGGCCGGGAGGGCGATTTCTCCTGGCACGCGCTCGAACCGGACATTCACGAAATCGCCGGTCGCTACAGGCGCGATCGCTTCCGGCATCCGATGTTCATCCTCGAAAACACGGTGAAGGGCATAACGTTCATCGCGCAGCTGGCCTACAGCGGCGGCTATCGCTTCGCCTTCGATTATCAGGCGCACCGCGAGAACGACTCCGCGGCGCTCGGCTGGGCGGCGGAGATCGATTCGCCCCGTCCGCTGATCGTGCTCTCGGCAGGCGAAACGATGACCACGCCGGCGGTACACATCGCCTGCGTCCACGGCGATCACGATGACGCGGTTAACGCGATGTTCGACCATGCGCGCACGAGTGTGTTCACGCTGTCCGGCACGGAGAACGCCTGTCTGGTGGGCGCGGGCATGGGCGCGGAGCACGATATGAGCGTCGAGACGACGAAGCAGTTCATGGAGCAGATGGCGCGCGCCGGCGCGGAGGTGTTCATCGTGGACGCGGGCTGGTATTGCCCGCCGCACAAAGAGTGCGACTGGTTTTGCGATGCCGGCGACTGGATCCCTGATCCCGCGCGCTATCCGAACGGCCTTGATGAAATCGAGCGCTATTGCCGAAAGCTGGGCATGAAGTTCGGCCTTTGGGTGGAGATTGAGCGCATGGGGCGGGGCAGCCGCGCCTTTTCGGAGCATCCCGAGTGGTTCGCGCGCCATATGGACGGCAGGGCGTCCGAGGGATATCTGGATTTCTCCAATCCCGCTGTGATCGACTGGGCGGAGGAAGAGGCCGCGCGCGTCATTGAGACGTATCATCTCGATCTCTACCGCGTGGATTATAACGTCCTTTCTCAGGAGTATTTCCATGTCGGGCAGCGCGGTGGGCGGCGCGAGTGCCGCTCCATGCGCCAGATCGAGGGCTTTTACGAACTGTACCGCCGCTTGAAGACGCGCTTCCCGAACGTGATCTTTGAAAACTGTGCCGGGGGCGGCGGTCGCACCGACTGGGGCATGATGCGTGCGTTCAATCATACATGGGTGTCCGACAAGCAGATCGCCCCGCGCTCGATCGAGATCACGAACGGCATGACCATGGCGCTGCCGCCCGACCGCGTCGATCGGCTGGTGGCCGGCATGGGCTGCCATAAGTACGCCTCGCTCGATCAGCATCTGCGCGGCGCGATGCTCAGCCATATGACGCTCAACGTGTTCGGCCCGGCGACGGCGGAGATGAATCCGGACGTGTTCGATTTCGTCTCGCGCAGCGTCAGTCTGTACAAGGCGTTCATCCGTCCGTTCCTGAACGAGGCGCGCGTCTATCATCCCACGCCGGATTGCAAAGCGGCGCGCGCGGCGGGCTATACGGCGCTGGAGCTGGTTTCGCCCGATCAGAAGCGTGCGGCGATCGGCGTGTTTACGCTCACCGGCTGGACGGGCGGCGAAATCGCGCTTCGCGTGCGCGGCCTGAACCGCGGCAAAACCTACCACGTGACCTATGACAACGAGGGCGCGAGCGAAATTCTGACCGGCGCGGCGCTGATGCGGGGCGTGAAGGCGTTCGTGCCCTCGGCGCTGTCCAGCGAGCTGATCCTGATAGAGGCAATCGAAGCGTAAAGGCCTGTGAAAAAGGCATCCCCGCACCGTCCTCAAAAGAGCGGCGGCGCGGGGATGCTGCTTTATTCTATAATTATTCGATGACCTCCAGATCAACGTCCATGATGCGGGCGAAGCGGCGAATTTCCTCGATATGATTGCCCGTGCCCAGCGCCAGATGATGCGTCGGCGCGGCCTCGCACCAGCGGCTGATGAAGCGCGTCACCGGCATATCGAATGTCACGCGCGTGTTGGTGTTGCCGGTCTGCGGAATCTCGCCCTTAACCGACGTGCCCGCCGCCGCGACCAGCTTAAAGCGCCCGTTGTGCTGATAGTTGATGCTTAAAAGCGTCACCGGCCCGGCCTTCAGGCTGAATTCCACGCCGATGCCGCTGCCCGATTTGCCGTGATACTTTTTCAGCTTGCGCAGCACGGGCCTGCCCTCGCTGATGGCGATGTTGTGCGGGCCGTCGTGGCCGACCAGCACGCAGTTGCCCGCAATGTCGAAGGGGTGCAGCTCGGCGAACGAGCCGCCGCCGCCCAGCCGGTTCATGATCAGCATGGCCGCCGCCGTCTTGAGATCGGCCTCGCCGGCCAGCGGAATCCCGGAGGAGGTGAGCAGCGTGTTGCCCACGATCAGCGCCGCGGCCATGCGCTCGTATTCGTTGCCGTCCTCGCCCTTGTAGAAGTAGGCCAGCGCGGTCAGATTGTTCTTCTCGATCATCGTGTCCAGCGCGCAGGCCATGCGGGCGGAGAGGCGCAGATCCTCGTCGGTCACATAGTCGGTCAGCGGATCGACGGAGGGGGTCTGGATGGAGAACGTTTCCTTAATGACGGCGATTTTGCGCGCGATTTCAGCGTCGGCCGCCTGATCGGCCCACTTTTTCAGCTCACACATTTCGAGCATTTTGACATGCGATTTGAACGCCGCCGAGAAGGCGGTCGGGTCGGTGTGCATATCGTACATGCCCTCGTAGGTGTGGCCCAGATAGCCGAAGATCGCATATTTGAACGCCGCGCGCGCTGCGATGGCCCGCTGCCAGGCCTGCACCTCGCGGCGAATCTCATCCTCCTGAGAGGCGGCGGCCACAAGGCAGGGCGGAACGGGCTTGCCCAGCCGGGTATAGACCCCCGCGATTTCTGGCATGGCGCAGATGTCGTCGTTGACCAGCTGCATATAGGTGGTGCAGCGGCCGTAATCGAGATGATCGAGCGGCTGAAGCCCCACGAGGATCTGCGGCGCGTCGATATAGTTGGCGAACGGCGCGCACAGCGACGAGGGCAGATAGGTGGTCAGGAGCAGAAACACGCCGTCCACATCGCGCCGCTTCACATCGCGCACGACGGAAAACGCCTTGTCCACATCGTCCACATACTCGGTCACGAATACGTCGGCCGAATCGTCGAAATACGCCCTGAACGCGTCGGCCTTTTTGCACAGCTCTTCATACAGTCCCTCGAACTGGCGAAAGTAAATATAATGGCCCAGCGGCACAATGGCGATTACCGGCTTGCCCTTCATGCTGATTTCCTCCTTTAATAAGCGTCCATATCGTATCTAAGTGCGTTTCTGCAATTTCCCCGACCGCCGTTTCCGCGCCTCAGATTCCCGATCCAGCGGCGTTGGGCCAGCGGACTTTTGCCGTGAGGCGGCTGGAAATCCTTCAGAAATTCAAGTCCCCATCGGAAAATACGGCGTTTGAAGCCCAGGGATTCGGGCGCCGCGCCTTTGCAAAAAATCCGCTCGAGCCTGTGGCGCCTTCTTTTAGAAACATACATTAACTATAGCACGGGCGGCCTGTCTCCGCAATGGAGAAAGCCGCCCGCCAATGGGAGAAAACAAACAATATGTCCGCTGGAAAGCGCTACCTTTCCCGGATCATGCCGCTGACGAGCAGCTTGTCTTCGCTCACGTTTTCCAGCGCGGCGAGGCGCAGCGGCTCGATCTGCGCGCGGCTCATCGTGCCGCGTCCGGCGTAGTCCCAGTGAAGGCCGAGCTTGTCGTATTTGGCGACGCACGCGCCGTTGAACGCGCATAGCTCCCAGCGCTCCAACACGTCCATGAGATTTTCGCCGATAAAGCGACCGATCGCGCGGATGTTTTCGGGCGTGGCGGTCGCCTCCCAGATGAGCGGCGTGCGGATCCACAGCTTCTTCGGAAAGCCGCGACGACGCATGGAGTCCGCCGCGTGGAGCAGATTGCTCAGGATCAGCGCGTTATCCTGGCCGGTGAAGGCGCGGTGCGCGTCGGGATCGAAGATCTTCATGTCGTAGAGCAGATAGTCGGTCACGGGCAGCATGGCCTCGAGGTTTTTCAGGGGCGCGCAGCCGCAGGTGTCCAGCGCCGTGGTAACGCCCGCGTCGTGCAGGCGCTCGAAAAACTCGGCGAGAAATTCATATTGCAAAAGCGGCTCGCCGCCCGAGCAGGTCACGCCGCCGCCGAACTGCTCATAGTAGGTTCTGTCGCGCAGCACCTCGCGCAGAAGCGCGTCCATCGTGTAGCGCTGCGCCTCGGGCGAGAGCGCCTCGGCGGGACAGGCCTCGCAGCAGCTCAGGCAGGCGCGGCAGACGCTGCGGTTGATGGACAGCCCCTTGTCGGTGAAGGACAGCGCGCCGGTGGGGCAGGCGTCCCGGCAGCTCAGGCAGCCGATGCAGGCGCGTGCGTCCCACCATGGCTCGTTGCGCGCGCCGATGCTTTCGGGGTTCTGGCACCAGCGGCAGCGCAGCGAACAGCCCTTGACGAATACCGTCGTGCGCATACCGGGGCCGTCGTGCGTCGTGCCGTGGGAAACGTCGATTGTCAGAAGCGTTTTGTCGTTCATATCGCGCCTCAGTTCATCGACGAATAGTTTATGCGGGAGACGAACTCCTGCTGATATTCGCGGGACATGGTGATAAAGCGGGCGCAATAGCCGGTGATGCGCACCACCAGATCCTGATATTCGGGCTTTTCGGGGTGCTCCATGGCGTCCTCGAGCTTTTTGAGGTCGAGGATGTGCAGGTTGATCTGCATACCGCCGTTCTTAAAGAAGGCGGAGGAGAAATCGCGGATATAGGCGTAGCGGTTTTCCTTGCCGTCGAAGAAGCGCGGCTGGATGTCCACTTGAATGGAGCCGCCCTGGAACTTGCGCATATCGGCCGAGGCCGCCGAATTGGCCATGGGGATGAGGCCCTTTTTGCTCGCGCCGGCCTGCGGATTGATGCCGTGCGCCAGCACGTCGCCGGCATGGCGGCCGTCGGGCGTCGCGCCGATCTTATCCCTGCTTTCAAGATGAGACATGAACGCGAACAGCGAGGGGCGCATGGGCTGGCCGCCGCGCTGATTGACATAGCCCTCGGCGATTTCCTGCATACTGTCGCACACGCGCACATACATATTGTCGGCCTCGTCCAGACCGTTGCCGTATTTGGGCTGGCTGAGGAAGCGCTGGCGCATGATTTCATTGTTCTCCCAGTTGCTGCGGCAGGCGGCGACCACCTCGGCGAGCGTGTACTTCTTCTGCTCGAACACAAGGCGGTTGATCGCGGTGAAGGAATCGGCCACGTTCGGGATGCCGAATATGTTGAGCGAGGTGTTCTGGTTGTCCACGCCGCGGGGCGCGGTCATGTCCAAGCCGCGCTCGATGGGGCCGTGGGAGATCATCGAGGTGTACATTTCCGGCTGGCTTTCTCCGCGCACGCGGTCGATCGCCGCCTCGGCCTCCTGGAAGGCGCGCATTGTGACGTGCAGCTCCTCCTCGTAATAGCGGTAGAGCGTCTCGAAATCGGAAACGCCGTCCGCCGCGGCGCGGTCAAGCGCGCGATCCATGGCCTTGACGACGTTGATGAGGCTCGTGTCGTGGCCGCACCATTCCTGGCCGGGCAGGCAGTACCACTGGCAGCCGGAATAGACCACCTTCCAAGCCTCGCTCTCGGGCACGCCGCAGCGCAGCAGCGAGTCGTACATGATGTCCCAGTTGATCAGCACGGGAATGCTCTCGCCGTGGCGCGCCAGCACGTCGCAGGCATAGGCGTAGTAATCGGGATCGATGTCGCTGTGCCACATTACGCCCAGATTGTTGTAATCGCCGATCAGATCATAGGCCTCGAGCGCGACATAGCTCATCTCGTTGGTCGCGTCGCTGCCGTCCTCCAGCCGGCCGCCGAAGGAGAAGAACTGGCCGCGCAGCTTCATGTACATCTCGGCGATGTATTCGCGCGCTTCCCGCCGGGTGAGCCGCCCCGCGTCCATATCGCGGCGATAGAAATCATAGAGGTAGAGATCCATGCGGCCATAGCCGTTGCCGTGGCCGACGGCACGGTCGAAGAGTATGGCGAACTGTATGGTCTGCACGGCCTCATAGAACGTGGCGGGCGCGGCGTGGGCGATGTTGCGGCAGCAGGCGGCGATCTTCTCAAAGCGCGCTCTTTCGGCGGCGTCGTCCGTCTCGGCGGCGAGCCTTTCGGCCAGCGCGGCATAGCGTTCGATATAGCGGATGCAGCCCAGGCAGACGTGCTCCAGCCCGCGCAGATAGTGGGCGCGGCGCTCGTTTTTGAGGTCGGTGTACTTCTTCAGGCTCCTGCGGATGCGCGAAAGGATATGGTCGTAGCCCTCCTTGAGGACGATCTCCACGTCGGGACAGGTATGGCCGTAGGCGGTGGGGTGGCCGCCCAGCTCGGTGGACAGGCGCACCTTTTCGGCGATTTCATCGGCGTTCGGGGCCTGCTTCCAGCCGCTCGAGCCGCAGGGGCGCAGCAGCCCCAGCTCCCAGTAGATCTCGCCCACGATGGTTTCACAGGGGTAGATGTGCGCCTCGGTGTTGTCGAGCATGAACTCATAGTCCTCGCCCCACTGCTCGCTGCTCATGCGGTAGCCCTGCCGGCGGGAGGGCAGATCGTCCATGCGGGGGAAGGGGCCGATGTTGAGCCAGCAGCGATGGTCGCCATAGGTGCCATACTGCCGCATGCCGTTGGTGCCCAGCTCTCTGTTGCGCGCTTCCAGCGTCTTGATGCGCTCGGACTGCTCAAATTTGGGGATGAAGGTCAGCTGCACGTCGCTCATGGAGAAATCCTCCTTGTGTCGTGATACAAATCTTTTATGGACAAATAGTGTGCCGCTTGAATCATAACGCATTTGACGCGCCAATGCAAGCTGTTTTTTAATTTTTGCGGCAAAAGGGCGCTGAAATTTGCGCAAATGGCTTCCCCAAAGCCTTCGAGGGCGTTTTTCCGCGCCGCAATTTTCCATCTGTGCGCCATGTTGCCATAGGACGCGGAATGTGCTACAATAAAAAGAAAAAAACAGGCGGTCGGGGGAACCAATATCATCCAGCCCGCCGTCTAAACAAGTGCATTACGTTTGCACAGGAAATATCGGAGTTGAGACTATGAAAAAAGAAATGAGTCGTCAAATGGCGCTGGTCCTTATGCTTATCGCGCTGCCGTTTATCGCGCTGGCGGAGCAGTCCGCGCCCTCGGGAAAGTATCTCTGCCCCGAGTGCGCGGAGAGTGTGACGCTGGGCGAATTTGTCTCCTCGGGTGACAGCCAGTGCGCCTGGCGGGGCAGCTGCGGCCATACCATTCGCGTTGATCACGATTACATCGCCGCCGAGGAGGTTCCGGCCACCTGTACGCAGGATGGGCTGAAGGGCGAAATCTGTCGTTATTGCGGCTACCGGCCGGCGCTGAACGCGCTGGGACACAATTATGTCTATGAGCCGGTGGACGGCAGCTATCACAAAAAGCGCTGCACGCGCCCCAGCTGCACGGAGAGCGTGACAGAGCGCCATGCGCCCGCCGCCGACGCGTCCGGCAACCCGATCTGGACGTTTGACGAGGCGGTCGAGCGGCATTATGAGCGCTGCGATCAATGCGCCATGACGCTCAACAATCAGGCCTGCGATTTCATCGTGGCCAGCACGCTGCCCGCCACCTGCACGCAGGAGGGACAGCAGGTGCTGCGCTGCACGGTCTGCGGCGGCCATAAGACGGAGATCCTGCCGGCGGGACACGACTGGGGCGCCTGGACGCAAAGCGGCGCGGCGAGCGAACGTGTTTGCCGGCGCGAGGGCTGCGGCGCAAAGGAAATCTGCGATCACTTAAAGAACATCAATCCTCCCTGCGCGGCCGCGCCGGTCTGCTCGGTGTGCGGCGCGGCGCTGGAGCGGCGGGAGCACGACTGGCAGGCTGTCTCCTACAGCTGGAACGGCGACGAATGTACGGCTGTGCGCGCGTGCCGTCTCTGCCGGACGGAGGAAATCCAGAGCGTGCGTGCTCTGGGTCGGAGCGTGAAGGCCACCTGCACCGAAAGGGGCTATACGAAATACGAGCCGGCCTTTGAGGGCTGGGCGAAGGACGAGGGCGGCGCGAGCGTGCGCGTCGTCTATACCGCGAACGCGCTGGGGCACGAGTGGTGCCCGTGGAAGAACGGGGAGCGGAATTGCCTGCGCGCGGGCTGCGGCGCAACCGAGGTTTGCGCGCATCCTGCCGATCAGGTGAGCGTGTACGGGGCCGAGTGGCCGGCGGAGCTGCCAGCGGATGGCGCGCTGCCCGCCGTGTCGATTGCGGCGTGCTGCCGTCAGTGCGGAGAGATGCTGAACCTTGGCGAGGCCGCCGTCCGCCGGGCGGAGGAGGGCGATCAACCCGCCTCCTGCACGCGGGATGCGTCGGCGCGCTATGAGGCGCTGGATGAAGCGGGGCGCGTGATCGCGCGGCGCGATTACGCCGTGAAGGGGACGGCGCTCGGTCACGACTGGGCATATTCCTATTCGTGGGATACGGACGGCGGAACCTGCACGGGCCGCGCCGTGTGCCGGCGAGACAGCAGCCATGCTTACGAGACGCGCGTCGCCTATACGACCGACGCGCAGCCGTCCTGTACGGAGGATGTCAGCGCAACGCTGACCGCCGTGTTCCCCGAGCTTGCGGACAGGGGCTTGTGGATCGGCGGCCACACCGAGACGGCGACGCGCACACTGACCGCCCTCGGCCATGACGACGCGCAGACCATCGTACCGCCCACCTGCACGGCGCGCGGATACACGGTTTACGCCTGCCGCCGCTGTGGCCGCGTGGAAAAGGCGAACGGCACGCCCGCGCTGGGGCATGATTTCATTGACTGGACGCCCGTTGAGGGCGAAAACGCGCACGCCGCCATCTGCCGCCGCGAGGGCTGCGGCGAAACGGCGCGCGCCGAATGTGAGATGCGTTTCCTGCCGGGCGATGAGACGGATGAGCGCGCGTTCTGCCCGGTCTGCGGACGGCTTTCAGAGGACGAGCGGCTCGAGCTGATCGAGGATGTGCGCCTGGAGGCCGTTGCGGGCGAAACGGCGCTGCCCGGACAGCCCGTGCTGCGGCGCTGCGTGCTGCCGGACGGACGCGCGATCATATCGGTGTGCTTTAAGGCGGCGGGCGTGATCGTGCGGCCCGGGGCGCGCGTAACGCTTTCACTGCCCGCGGACGATGAGAGCGCGCCGTACGACTGGACGGCGATCGAGACGGCCGGCGAGGGAATCGCGCTGAACGCCGCCGTGAACGAAGAGGGGCGCATCGTGCTCGAAATGGACTATGCGCTCGATGAAAATGAAACGCCTGAAACAGCCGCCGATACGCTGGTCATTACGCTGAAGCCGCGCGCGGCGACAGAAGCCAGCGTTCAGAGCTGAATAACGCCACAAAGGCCGCCGGATGAAGCTCCTTCGTTCGGCGGCCTTTTGTAAGCGGAGGGAGAGTGCGGCCATGAAGCGGCTGCCCAACTTATTGACGCTGCTGCGTATGCTGGGCGCGGCGGCGCTGATCGGACTTGACGTGCAGCGGCCGGCATTTTGGATTATCTATGCGCTGTGCGGCCTGAGCGATATGCTGGACGGCCATCTGGCGCGGCGGCTTCATGCTGAAAGCGCGCTGGGCGGGCGGCTGGACAGCGCGGCGGACGGTCTTTTGCCGTCGTCTGCGCGGTCAGGCTGCTGCCGCTGTGCGCCTTTCCGCGCTGGCTGTGGGTTTGGATCGGCGGCATAGCGCTCGTTCGGCTGGTCGGATTGGCGAGGGCGCGCGCAGCCGTGCGGCACACGCGGCTTAACCGGCTGTGCGGGCTGATTATATGGCTCAGTATGCCGCTGATTGTGCGCAGCGTTCGATCGGCGATACCGGCGTGTCTGCTGGCGTCGGCCGCGGCCGTGCAGGATGTGCGTTTCATGAGAAAGCCATGAAACGGCTTGACAAAAGCCGTGATTTTTCGCTAGAATAGAAGAGGATAGAGGAGATCAATGCCGTCAGCGTCCCTGCCTGGGAAAGACGCGCCTGAAAGGAAGAGATACGCCGGTGAAAATACTGATATTGAGCTGCAATACGGGCGGCGGGCATAACAGCGCCGCGCTGGCCGTTCAGGAGGCGCTGCATGAACGCGGCGCGTGGGCTGAAATCGTCGATCCGCTCTCCTTTGCGGGGGATGCGGCGAAGGAAGCGGCCTCCAATCTGTATAATTCGATCATACGCAATGTGCCCAGGGCGTTCGGGGTGATCTATCGCGTGGGCGAGCTGGCTGATTCGGCGCTGCCCAAGTCGCCGGTCTATATGGCCAACGCGCTCTATGCCGACAAGCTGCTGGCCTACATCCGCCGGGAGAACATCGACGCGGTCGTTTCGACGCACCTTTACGGCATGGAGGCCATGACGGCCATCCGAAAGAAGCTCGGCGAACGCGTGCCCAATTACGGCGTGCTGACCGACTACACCTGCATCCCGTTCTTTTCCGATACGCAGCTGGACGGCTATTTCATTCCGCATCGCGATCTGCGCGGCGAGCTGGCGGCCAAGGGCATCGACGAGAAGCTGATGTACGACACGGGCATTCCCGTTTCCGCGCGCTTTTCGCAGCGCCTGGGGCAGAGCGAGGCCCGGGAAAGGCTCGATCTGCCCCGGCGCGGCGCGGTCTATCTGGTCATGACCGGCGAGGTGGGCTGCGGCCGCGCGGACGAGCTGTGCGACGAGCTGATCGCGCGGGAAACGGGCGATTTCACCGCCTGCGTGATGGTGGGCCGCAATGAAAAGATGCGCGATATGCTCATCGAGCGCTATGGACAGGACGGACATATTCGGCCGATTGAGTACACCCGCGAGGTCAACATCTATATGAACGCAGCCGACGCGCTGATCACCAAGCCGGGCGGGCTGTCCAGCACGGAGGCCGCCGCCGCGCGCGTGCCGCTGGTGCATCTGATCACCATCCCCGGCTGCGAGGAAAAAAACGCCGCGTTCTTCGAGGCGCGCGGGCTGTCGCACAAGACCGAATCGATGCGCGAGGCGGCGCGGCTGGCCGTCGAGCTGGCGCACGATTCTCAGGCCGGCGCGGCCATGCGCGCCCGTCAGGCTGAGGAGATCAATCCCCACGCCGCGCGGGACATCGCGGAAATTGTCTATGAACAGCTGGGCATGAAGGAAGCATAAACGCATAATGAACGCCGCGCCGGATCGCGTTGAACCGGCGCGGCGTTTTTGCGTCAGGCGGGCAGGGCCTTCAGCTGGCGGCGAATGGAGAGGATGGCGGCGATCGTGACGGGCAGCGTCAGTATATCCGCCGCGGTCATGAACCAGATCAGGCCGTCCAGCCCCCAGAACAGGGGCAGCAGCAGCGGCAGGCCCACGCCGAACGCCACCTCGCGCAGCATCGAGAGCAGCGTTGACTGGACGGGCTTGCCCATCGCCTGAAGGAATATGAATGTGCTCTTGTTGATGCAGGCCAGCGGCGTGAGCGCCATGAACAGGCGGATGCAGCGCACGGCAAAATTCGTATAGTGAACGCTCTCGTTGGCCGCGCCGAAGATCGCGATCAGCGGATAGGGGAAAAGCTCGCAGATCAGCGTGGCGATGATGCCGACGATCAGCTCGGCCACTGTCAGGCGCACAAGCAGCTCGTGAACGCGCTCGGGCTTGCCCGCGCCCATGTTGTAGCCGATCAGCGGGATGCAGCCGGCGGCCATGCCGATGGAGATCGACACGACGATCTGGAAGAACTTCATGACGATGCCGATGACGGCGGCGGGAATCTGAGCGTATTCCTCCATGCCGAATATCGGATCGAGAGATCCGTATTTCGCCGCCATGTTCAGCACGGCGGCCATGGATAGCACGATGGAAATCTGCGAAAGGAAGCTGGTTACGCCCAGCGGCAGTATGCGGGAGAGCAGCTTCACGCGCGGTTTGAACGCGTCTCTGTCCAGCTTCACGGCCTTCATGCGGAACAGATAGCCCACGGCCATCGCCGCCGAGACGATCTCTCCGGCCACCGTAGCCACCGCCGCGCCCATCATGCCCCAATGAAAGCCATAGATGAACAGCGGATCGAGCGCGCAGTTGGTCAGCGCGCCCGCGAGCAGCGTGAGCATCGCAAAGCGCGGGCTGCCGTCCGAGCGGATGATGGGATTGAGCGCCTGACCGACGATGTAGAAGGGCACGCCCAGCGCGATATAGAAGAAGTATTCCCGGCTCAGGCGGAAGGTTTCGGCGTTCACGCGCGCGCCGAACATCGTCAGGATCGGCTCAGGCCAGATCAGATAGACGGCGGTGAGGACAAGGCTGACGAGTACCAGCGTCACGACGGCTGTGCCCACGCTGCGCCGCGCGTCATCGCGATGGCCCGCGCCCAGGCTCAGGCTGACGAGGGCACAGCAGCCGTCGCCGAGCATCGTGGCCAGCGCCAGCGCGATGACGGTGAGCGGAAAGACGACGGAATTGCTGGCGTTTCCGTAGGAGCCGAGATAATCGGCGTTGGCGATGAAAATCTGATCAACGATGTTGTAGAGCGCGCCGAAGAGCAGCGAGACGACGCAGGGCACGGCGAATTTGCGCATCAGCCGCCCCATGGGCTGTGTGCCGAGAAACGCGTTGGAGTCCGAAGTCATGATGATAAACCTCCCCGATAAAAATAAAAAACATACGCCGCAGCCGGGCGTATGTCGGACAGGTCTATCCAGCAGGCCGCGGCGCTCCGTATCGTATCGGCAGAGCACAGCGCTGCTTGTATCGTTTCGAGCGTATTGTATCACGGCGGGCCGCAGAAAAGCAAGCGGCGCGGACAATTTTTACATCGCCGCGCCCCGCAAAGCCGCCGATTGACAACGGCGCGCGGCGTGTCCTATAATAGGAGTACGTCTCGGGATTTTCAGGCAGCGGGGGAGCGGTTTTGTCATTTCTGCATCGATTTCATGAGTGGGGATTTCGCCGCGTTTTTGCGAAAATCCGCAGAGAACGTGCGGCGTTCTCCATGAGACGTACTGAAGAACACGAAAAACTTTGAGGAGAAGCGGTATGAATAAAGCGTATGATCTGATTGCGGCCACCAGCATGGGCGTGCGCATAACGCCCATGAACCGCCAGCCGGTCGGCACGGGCGGCGGCTATATCATGCAGGCCACCAGTGCTGAGAGCAACGTACTCAACGTCTCGGCCAGTCTGGGACTTAAAACGCGCGCGCTGACGGCGTTCGTCGAGGGCAGTCCCATCGCGGCGTTCATAAAGGGCGAGCTGCGCCGGCGCGGCATCGATATTCTGGCGAAGGACGTGCCTCAGGGCGGTCCGTGGGGCTACCGGCATCAGTTCAATATCGCCGACAGCGGCTTCGGCCCGCGCGGCCCGCGCGTGTGGAACGACCGCGCCGGCGAGGTCGGCCGGACGCTGACGGCGGCGGATTTCGACTGGCGGGCGGTGTTCGAGCGGGACGGCGCGCGCATGGTGCATCTTTCGGGGCTGTTCGCGGCGCTTTCGCCCGAGACGGCGGGGCTGTGCGTGACCATGGCCGAGCAGGCGCACGCGCACGGCGCGATGGTGAGCTTTGATCTCAATTACCGCGCGTCCTTCTGGAAGGGGCGCGAGGAGGAGCTGCGCGCCGCGTTTTCACGCATCGCGTCGCTCAGCGACATACTGGTCGGCAATGAGGAGGATTTTCAGCTCGCGCTGGGGCTTGAGGGGCCTGCGGCGGGCGGACGCGATTTGGCGGGGCAGACGGAGCGCTTTTTTGAAATGATCGATCGCGCGCGCGCCGCCTATCCGAATGTGCGCTGCTTCGCCACGACGCTGCGCGAGGTGATCGACGCGAATACGCATCTCTGGGGCGCGGTTATGCTGTGCGACGGGCAGCGTTCTATCGCCGCGCCGCGCGAGATCGCCGTGCTGGATCGCATCGGCGGTGGCGACGGCTTTGTGGGCGGGCTGCTGTACGGCTTTCTGCGCAATTGGCCGCCGGAGAAGTGCCTGCAATTCGGCTGGGCGTGCGGCGCGCTGGCCGTGACCATGCTCGAGGATTACGCGTCGCCGGCCGACGAGGAGCAGGTGATGAGCGTCTGGAGCGGCAACGCGCGGGTGAAGCGGTAAGCGGCGAGATGCGTCCTGTCGGCTCTTTGAAGCGTCCTGTTGGGGGACGCTCTTCAGACGCAATGGGGCGGCGTTTCCTCTGACGCGGCGCTGCTGGATCGCGCGCGAAGGGCGGCGCATCCTCTGCCGTCCAATCGTGCCGAAAGTGTGCGGAAGCGTTGGGGGACGCTCTTCAGACGTAATGGTGAGATACTTCCTCTGACACGGCGCTGCTGGATTGCGCACAAAGGGCGGCGCATCCTCTGCCGTCCAACCGTGCCGAAAGTGCGCGGAAGCGTTGGGGGACGCTCTTCGGACGCAATGGGGCGGCGTTTTCTCTGACGCGGCGCAGCTGAATTGCGTGCGGAGGGCGGTGCATCCTCTGCCGCCTGAAACGGGCAAAACCACGGCGTACCCAATTGAAAAGGCATATGCGGCGCTCTGATCGGGCGCGAAGGAGATAACATCATGGATAAGGCGAAAATCGGCCTGTTCGGGCTGGCGGTCATGGGGCAGAATCTGGCGCTCAATCTGGCGAGTCATCGCATTGACACGGCGGTTTACAACATCGAGCCGGAGACGTATGTGCGCGCGTTTATCGAGGGCGCGGGACGGCTGCTCATCACGGCGTTCGCCCAGCGCATCGTGCAGCCGGACGAGCGCGAGAACCCCAATCAGATTCAGCTCACCGGCACGCTGTGCAAGGCGCCGGCCTACCGCACCACGCCGTTTGGCCGCGAGATCGCGGACATGATGCTCGCCGTCAACCGCGCGTACGGCAAGAGCGACTATATCCCGTGCATCACCTGGGGCCGCAGCGCGCGCTTTGCGGCGAAGCTCTCCGTGGGCGACAAGATTCAGCTGACCGGTCGCCTGCAGTCTCGCGCGTACCAGAAGCAGATGCCCGACGGCACGGTCGTGGAGAAGACCGCCTATGAGGTCTCTGTGGGTCACCTGGAGCTGCTCAGCGAGGAGCCGGTCATGGCGGCGGAGCAGACGGTGCGCGGCATGGGCGAATTTCGCAGCAACGCAGTCCTGCCC
>SFOF01000245.1 GCA_004552515.1 Clostridiales bacterium | reverse complement strand
CGGCCATGTCCGAGCAGATGAAGACATTGACGCAGTCGGAGCGATCCTTCAGAATATAATCCGCGCACCGGCATGGAGTTGTAGAGTTTTGTGAAAAAGACGATAAAAGCCATTTTCAAAACGCCGATTTTGTATTATAATAGAAGCGGATATCTAGGGGAGGTTGATGTATGGTTCAGATCAGCTATCTGTGGCAGCAGTTTCTGCTATTAATGAGTAGCCTTGTGGGCAGCCTGAGCTGGCGCAATGTGCTCGACATACTGATCGTCGCCATGGCGATTTATTACGTCATTAAGCTCGTGCGGCAGACGCGCGCCAATTCCGTCCTGAAGGGTCTGGCCGTCGTGCTGCTGCTCACCTGGTTCAGCGATATGCTGGAGCTGAACGCGCTCAACTGGATTCTGCGCCAGATCATGAACACCGGCGTGGTCGTGCTGGTCGTGCTGTTCCAGCCGGAGCTGCGGCGCGGCCTCGAGCAGATCGGCCGCTCGAACATCCCCGGCAGCGGCGTGCTGATCGGCGACCACAAGCCCATGTCCTCCGAGCATGATATTCAGGAGATGATCCACGCTCTCACCAATCTCTCCCGCCGCAAGGTAGGCGCGCTGATCGTCATTGAAAACAGAACCGGCCTTAACGACATCATCGCCAGCGGCACGATGATCGACGCGGAAATCTCCAGCGGCCTGATCGAAAACATCTTTGAGCCGAATACGCCGCTGCACGACGGCGCCGTGGTCGTGCGCTCCGGACGCATCACCGCCGCGGCCTGCTTCCTGCCCCTGTCTGAAAATTCCTCCATCAGCCGCGAGCTGGGCACCCGCCACCGCGCCGCGCTGGGCATCTCCGAAACGACCGACGCGACCGTGCTCATCGTCTCCGAGGAAACCGGCACCATCTCCATGGCGCACGACGGGCGGCTCACCCGCTATCTGGACGCGAAGGCGCTCTACGGCATTCTCGCCGAGCTGATGAAATCGGGTGACGAGCAGAGCGGCGCGCGGCGCCTGTTCACCCGCGTCGCCGGCAAGAGCGGAAAGGACGGGAAGGCGCAATGAAAAATGTCCTGGCTATCATAAAGAGCGCGCTTGGAAAGTTCTGGGGCGTTCTCGCGCACAATCTGGGCTGGAAAATCGTGTCCATCGTGTGCGCCATGTTCCTGTGGAGCTATATCATCTCGGTCGATTCCTCGATCACCAGCATCAAGACGCTCGCCAATGTGGAGATCGCCACCAGCGGACTGACCATCCTCCAGAGCCGCGATCTGGCGCTTTTGACCGACGTGAGCACGCTCGATCCCGTTCATGTGCGCGTCGAAACCAGCCAGTCCTATTATTCGCGCGTCACCAATGACACCGTGCGCGCCGAGCTGGATCTGTCGCAGATCACCAAGGCCGGCGTTCAGCAGGTCGATCTCATCGGCGTGACCACCTATGGCAAGGTGGTTCAGGTCACCCCCTCGAGCGTCGAGGTGACCATCGAGAACCGCGGCTCACGCTATGTGCCGGTCAACGTCGAGTTCACTGGCGACGTGAAGAGCAATCTGTGGTATAACATCACGCGCACCAATCCCGCGCAGGTGCTGGTGTCCGGCCCGTCGTCGCTGCTGCAAAGCGTGGCCTCGGCGCGCGTCCAGATCGACGTGACCGGCCAGACCGCCTCCTACGACCGTTCCGCCCCGCTCGCGCTGCTCGACGCGCAGGGCAATGAGATCGGCAGCGCGCTGACCGCCTCGCCTTCGTTCATCATGATGAGCATCGACGTCTATCCCAAGGCGCAGCTGAGCGTCAATCACAACATCGATACCGCCACCGTCGGCACGCTGCCCGAGGGCTACGAGATCACCGGCGTGGACGTGCAGCCGGAAACGGTCACCGTGGCCGGTGAGCAGTCGCTCCTCGACGAGCTGGACGAATTGAGCTTTGAGCCGATCAGCGTGGACGGGCGCACGAGCAGCTTCACCGCCATCTCCACGATCAACGCGCTGCGCGACATCCGCTATATCTCCAGCGAACAGGTGACGGTCACCGTCTACATCGCCGAAAGCACGCTCACCGATTCGTTCCAGGCGCTGCCTGTTTCCGTGCGCGGCAAGGCGGCTGATCGGACGGTCACGCTCTCCGTCGACAAAGCGGACGTGCGGCTGAGCGGCCCCTATTCGCTGGTCAACAAGCTCGAAGAGGGCGATGTGAACGTCTATGTCGATGTGACCGGCCTTGAAAAGGGCCAATACGAGCTGCCCGTATCCGTGGCGATCGACGGCGGCGACCCCTCGAACCTCACGGTCGAAACAGATCCAACCGTCGTTACCGTCACGATCGAGTAAATTTTCCACTGTTTCTTACGGAAAGAAGGTCTGCATATTGGAAAACAGCGTTTTTGCTCAGGGCTTGATTGAAGTGATGCTCAGCTGGATGCGGCTGGTCGCGCTGTGGGTCTGGAATTTCTTTCAGGCAGATATGGCGAACGGCTTCCTCAGCTGGTTCGCGGATCATTGGAAATCGCTGGCGCTGACGCTGATCGTCGTCGGTCTGGTGATCGACTGGCTGATCTGGATGATCCGCTGGCGGCCGTACTGGCTGTGGCTGCGCAAGCGGCAGATCGTGTATGAAGAGGTGCCGGTCGCGAGCAGAAAGCGCGCGCCGCGTCCTCAGCCCGTACGTCATATGCCACAGATGACCGCGCCGCAGAGCGACTTCGACGATCCCTTCGCCGAGAATGAACAGGATCCCTACGCCGCCGCGCCCGTTTCCAAGGCCGACACGGATTTCGCCGACTGGGACAGCGATTCCGACCCCTACGCGAGCGATCCGCGCCATACCGACTACGATCCGTCGATCTATGGCCGTCCCGCGATGGGCGAAAAGACCGACGCGCGTCCGCAGCGTCATTTGCCGGTTTTCGGCGAAAAGAAGCGCTGAAGCGAGTGAGTTTCTTCCTATTATATAGGCGTTTTGTTCAGCTTGCCTGGCCGCGTTATCCGCGCCGGGCAAGTTTGAGCATCTGCCGGACGCCTGTCGCGTGCGAATGTGTGGACGTGTGCCGTACTGCCAGAAAACCGTCGCCGCACGCCCCCAACGCCAAAGCGCTTCGCCGCAGCGGACACGCCGGCAGGCCGTCCCTCAAGTACGCGCATCGTCCATCGCGGCCCATCTTAGAAAGCGTCGATCGGTTTCTCCGCATCGACGCGCGAAAGCCGCCGCACGCTGAAGAACATAGAGCTTCGCCATAACGGGCGTGCCGACCGTTCTCCCCCGCCCTCCTCCGGCAGAGGCGATAAAAATCCCCGCGTATGCTTCTCCTTGGCCACGACGTCGCGGCCGACGAAAAGCACACGCCGCCCAGACGGGCATATTTCCAGAGCACGCTTTACTCATTCAAGCGCGGCGCCTTTTGCCGCCCGATGAAGCGCCTTCTGACAGAAAAGGAATTTTGACTGTGAACACATTGGCTGATTTGCTGCACGGGGAACACCTGC
>SFOF01000244.1 GCA_004552515.1 Clostridiales bacterium | reverse complement strand
CCGGATAGAGTGCTTGGCTACGAACCAAGAGACCGGGGGTTCGAGTCCCTCCAGGCACGCTTGCAGAGCAGTCGAGTCGTTTGATTCGGCTGCTTTCTTTTTGCATTTTTCCGTTCCTTTTTATGAGAAATGGTCATAAAACAGCCGATAATCACGTTTATCGCCCTTGCCTTGCCGCCCCGATAGGCACTATAATAAGCCTGTAGGATTGTTCTGCAATCGGGAGGATGTTATTATGAAAGACTTTTTTCTGGGATGCAACGGCGATCTGAAGGGCGGCGTTGAGGAGGGCCTGCGCATGAAGCGCATGGGCGTGGACTTTTTCGAGCTGGCGCACACGCCCTTCACCGATGTGGACGAGGCGCTGACCATCCGCGATACGCTGCGGAAATGCGCCATCACGCCCTGGTCGGTTCATGGCCGCTATCTCGACCGCGAGAGCTGGCCGACGCTCGAGGGCTTCGAGCACGACGCGCGCATCGCGAATCTGCTCGGCGCGCGGGTCATCGTGACCCATTCGCCCTCCAAACTCGAGGGCGGCGCCTTCGATTACGACCGCTTCTACGAGGCGGGCAAAATCGCCGAAAAGTACGAGCTGGACATGGCCATCGAAACCTGCCATCTGGGAACCGATATGCCCTATTCCACCACGAGCTATCGCGATCTGATCGAAATCGTCGATCACCTGAATATGCCCAACGTCGGCATCAATATCGACACGGGACATACGCACGTCGGCGACCGGCGCGACGTTGAAACGGTCGTGCGCGAGGTCGGCCCCCGGCTCAAGACGCTGCACATCCATGACAATTTCGGCGCGCGGGACGATCATCAGCCGGTCGGCCTGGGCCTGATCAACTGGCGGGAGGTGCTGCGCGCGCTGCGTGAATCGCCCTACTCCGGCCCGCTGATGCTCGAGCTGAGCGGCGGCCATCAGGGGCGCGAGCTGCTGCGCCAATTCGGCTACGACACGGGCGCGGAGCAGGAAATCGTCTGGTCGCGCGCCTGGCTCAGGTGGAACTGGGACGAGCTGGACTATGAGGCGCTGCACGGTAAAAACGCCTGAGGCGGGAGGATTTTGCACAAATGATTCGACTGATCGCGCTGGATTTCGACTATACGCTCATCGACTATCAGGAGGGCCTGAAGCCGCGCATCGAGCCGGAAGCGCTGGCGCTGCTGAACCGGCTGTGCGAGCGCGGCGTTAAGGCGGGCATTGTGACCGGCCGCGCTTTCGACGGCTTTGCGGCGACGCTTGCGGACGTGGGCGGAGACTGGCGCGCGCCGTTTCCGGCCTACATGATCGCATCGGATTCCTTCATCTATCAGAAGGACGCTAAGGGCGACTTTTACGCCGACGAAGCGGGCAACGCCGCCGCCCGGGCGCGCATCAGAACCGGCGTGCAGGCGCTGCTCCCCCATGTTCAGCCCTGCCTGAAGCGCCTTGAGGAAAGCGGCGTGCCGGTCAAGGGCTGGTCGGTCGATTCCGCCCACGGCCTGACGGTCGAAACCGACGCGCCCGAATCCGCCGCGCGCGCCATCGCGCTCTCCGAAGGCCTTTTCCCCGGCGGCCAGCTGTCGCGCAACTATCATCTCTTCCATGTCACGCCCGAGGGCGAGGGCAAGGGCATGACCGTGCTGCGCTATGCCCGGTCGCTGGGGTATCGGCCCGAGGAGACGCTCTGCATCGGCGATTCGCTCAACGACCTGACCATGCTGGACGGACGCTTCGGCTTTTACAGCGGCACTGTGGCCAACGGCGCGCCCGAGGTCAGAGCGGCTGTGCTGAAAAGCGGCGGCATCGTCTCCGAAAGGCGCGCGTCGCTGGGCGCGGCGGACTGCATTATGCAAACACTTGAACGACTGGAGCAAACCATCGCATAAGGAGGAGAGCGCATGGATCGAAAATACGACGTCGCCGCCTATGTCTGGCCGGCCTACACGGGCGACGAGCCGCGCAGCCGCCTGTTCTGGCCCGAGGAATACGGAGAATGGGAAACGGTGCACAGCGCGCAGGCCAAGTTCGAGGGCCATCACTGGCCGCGCCGCCCCCGCTGGGGCTATGTCAACGAGGCCGATCCCGGCGTCATGGAAATGGAAATCAACATGGCGCTCAGACACGGCGTCAACGTCTTTATCTACGATTGGTATTGGTATGACAACCGGCCCTTCCTCGCCCAATGTCTGGAAAACGGCTTTCTCAAGGCCGCCAACTGCGGCAAAATGAAGTTCTACATCATGTGGGCCAATCATGACGTGAGCCACGGCTGGGATAAGCGCAACGCCCACAAGCCCTGGGCCGATCTCTGGAGCGGCCGCGTCACAAAGGCGCAGTTCGAGGCTCTGTGCGAAATGTGGATCGAGCGCTATTTCACGCATCCCTCCTATTATCGGATCGACGGAAAGCCCGTCTTTATGATCTACTATCTGCACAATTTCGTCGAGGGCGTGGGCGGTCTGGATTCAGCCGTGCGCTGTCTGGATTATCTGCGGGAGCGCGCCGTCCGCGCCGGACTCCCCGGCGTGCATATTCAGGTGCAGCATATGCGCTACATTGAAAAGAGCGAATCCGGCTTTGACGACGGCGTTGTCGGCACGAGCGCCGCGCGGCTGCACGCGCTGGGCGTCGATTCCTGCACGCACTATCAGTTTGCCTCCTTCGCAAACGTCAATCAGCCCTATCCCGCCGCCGTCCAGGAAGCCGTGCGCGAGTGGAACGCCGTCCGGCAGGAAACCCGCCTGCCCTTTTTCCCGCACGTTTCGATCGGCTGGGACAACAACCCGCGCTTCATTCCGCTCCAGCCGCATATCATGACGGAAAACACCCCCGAAAACTTCCGCGCGGCGCTGCGCCTGGCAAAGGAGGATTCCGACCGACACAACGAAACACCGCTGATTACCGTCAACAGCTGGAACGAATGGACGGAGGGCAGCTATCTGGAGCCGGACGATCTTTACGGCTACGGCTATCTCGAGGCCGTCCGCGACGTTTTCGGCCGTCAGGACTGATTTTCACGAAAAGGCCGCGCCACGCGGCGGATTCGGAGCACGGCTACGGTGTTCTTTTCCGGCGTTTGCTCGAAATGAAGACCGCACGGCGCTCCGAATCTTCTTTTTATCCTCAGATGGACGTTCAGCATACCGATCCCGCGCCCGCCGGGAGACGGCAGATCCGCTTCAAGACGGGCGTTCAGAGCCGCTATGTCCTTGTTTCGTCCGGAATCTCTGAGCCGAATCAGCCATTCATCCGATCGGATTTCCGTCTCCAGCTTCAGCCTGACGGCCTTATCGTCCGTATTGCGGCCATGCAGCAGCGCGTTTTCGGCCAGCGGCTGCAATATCATCTTGGGAACCGGAAAATCAAGGCAGGCGCTCACATCTCCCTGCTCGCAGAGAATGGGAATGGCGGAGCACTCCCGCTCTATGCGGATATACTTTTCCAGAATGTCCAGCTCGCGCGCAAAGGGAACAAGCTGATCAGCCTC
>SFOF01000243.1 GCA_004552515.1 Clostridiales bacterium | reverse complement strand
ATTTCATTGCTGCTGAAACGTCGATGGATGCAAAAGCAGGCTATTGTTCAAACAGGCACTTCATGCAGCAGAGTATAAAAAACTCAGAACCACAGTTCCCTGCGATTCTGAGCGATGAAGTGCGCCTTCAGGGACTCGAACCCTGGACACCCTGATTAAGAGTCAGGTGCTCTACCAACTGAGCTAAAGGCGCATATGAACTTGACCAACGAACAATATATATTTTATCGCGTTCACAGGCGCCTGTCAATAGCTCGCGCGGATTTTGCGTGTTATACTTGCGTAAAAACGTTTAGCGGCTGCGGGGAATCAGGCCGTAGTGGTGCAGTATGTTGAGATCCTCGGGCATATCCAGGCCGTGCGAGCCGCAGCTGCCGTCAATTTCGTGGCAGCCGTGATCCATCGCGAAGGCGAAGAGCGTGTCGTGGCCCGTCCACTTTTGTTTGAGCGCGGTGATGAGGCGGTCGAACGAGGCGACGTTGTCGCGCAGCTGCGCCATGGCCTCGTCGCTCTCCGGGCCGAATTTGTGCATGAGCGAGTCGTAATTGCCGTTATAGACGACATAGAAGTCGTATTTGTCCTCGTCGATCAGCGCCATCGCCTTTTTGTTGATCTCCTCAATGGTGTCGCCAATAAAGTAGTCCATGTCGCGCTCGAGGAAGATGTGGCTCAGGCTGCAATGCGGATCGCCGATGATGACCGGCCTTTTGCCCGCGCGGATCAGCGCGTCGAACAGCGTGTCGATGCGAATGACCGGCTTTTCGTACTTCCGGATGCCGTGAACCGCCGGAAACGCGCCGGTATACAGCGAACCGAAGCAGACCGGCGTGACCGACGGCATGACCGTTTGCAGCGGCACGGAGAGCGCGGTGTGCTTCACCACGTTGTCAAACAGCGCGGTGTACTTCTGATACAGCCACATGGCGACCGCGTCGGGATTGTACATGAACACGCGATCCACGCGGCCGCCGTCTATGCCGTTTTTCACCAGATTGACGATCTGATCGATCGCCGGGTTGGCCTGAGCGGGGGCCTCGATCCCCATCGCCGCGGCCAGAGAGGCCGCCACGCCCGTGATGGAAAAGGAATTCAGCTGATCTGCCATTGTCGGTTCGCTCCTTTATAATGTGCTGGGGATGCGTTTCAAAATTTCGAACGCTCTGAATTGACGCGGGGGTCTGCTCGAGCTTATGCCCTTTTATGAATCGCGCGGGGCGGCGCGGAAAGCCGTTTTATCGCGCCGCCCTGCGCTCCGATCTGTCAGAACGTGACGGAGGCCGCTTCCAGATCGTCGCCGGAGACGGTGATTTTCGCCGCGTCGCCCGTCTTGCGCACGACGGCCAGCGCGCGGCTGTTGTAGGCGCTGCGCGTCCATACGCCGTCCGTTTTGCGCGTGAGCCACACGCCGCGGTAGATGCCGCCCGCGTCCAGATTGTCGCTGCATTCGACCTCAAGGCGGTTTTCGCCAGCCTTGAGCGCAATGTCGAACGCGCAGGGATAGCCCTTCGCGTCGCCCGCGCCGATCACCTCGCCGTTGAGCTTCACCGTGTGCCTGCCCTCGAGCCGCTCGAAATAGAGCTGATCAAAGCGCGTGTCCTCGGCGTAGAACGTCGTCTCAAAGCGCGCCGTGCAGGGGATTTTGGCCGACGTGGGGATGACGCGGAAGGGATCGCGGAACGGCTCGTAATTGTCCATGCGCACCATCTCGTGCGAGACGAGCCGGTCGAAATAGTGATCGCCGCCGCGCATCTGGAAGGCGTTCCACGGAATGGTCGCGCCGTTTTCCGTTCTGCGCCAGGACAGCACCTCCTGCCGGATCGTTTTCTGCGCAAACTGCTGATCCTCCTTGGAGGCGGGATCGCCGTTGCCCAGGCCGAGCAGCGCGCAATTTGCATTCGGCGTGAAGGTCAGCTCGTTGCAAGCCGTGGGGGCGGGCACGCCGTGCTCGTCGGTCAGCAGCGCGTGGATGAGATAGACGTCGCTGCCCGGCGCGCTCTGCTCGGCGGCAAGCTGAATCTTCGCGGCTGAACCGGCGGTTACGCGGCGCTCGCGCATGATCTCGCGACCGTTTCGATAGCCGACGGCCTCGAGCACGCCCGGCTCATAGGCGACGCTCCACTCGAGATGGCCGTATTTTTCCATAGCCTGCGCGCCCAGCGAGCGGCCGTTGAGCAGCAGCTCCACGCGCTCGAGATTGGAAAACACCACCACGCGCACCGTTTCGCCCGCGCGCCAGTTCCAGTGGGGCAGGAGGTGCAGCACGTCCTTATTCGTCCACCAGGCCTCATAGTAATAATAGGGATCCTTTGCATAGCCGCAGATGTCGATTACGCCGAAGCTGGAGGAGGAATTGCGCGCGTAGGGCGAAGGCTCTCCGCCGTAATCAAAGCCCGTCCAGATAAAGCCGCCCGCCAGGAAGGGGCGCTCGGTGTAATATTTCCACCAGCCCTCGGCGGTCGAGGCCCAGGGCATGGCGATTTCGCCATAGGCGGTGGGATAAGGCTCGCGGCCCTCGCGGTATTCTCCGCGTGCCATGACGATGCTGGTTTCCTCCGAGCCGTACATCGGCTGATGCGGGTGATCGGCGTGATACGCGTCCGCAAAGTCCTGCTGCCGGATGTGAACGTAGTTGATGCCGCGCACGTCCACCTCGGCGTTGATGCCCTCGTAATCCCCGCCGTTGTTGCCGCCGTAGGTTACGGGGCGCGTGGGGTCGAGCTTCCTGACGGCGCGCCTGATCGTGCGGGTCAGCCGCGCGCCGACCTCCGTGCCCTGCACGGAATGTTCCTCGTTGCCGATTGACCACATGAGCACGCAGGGGTGCGTCCGGTCGCGGCGGATGAGCGCCTCGAGATCATGAAGCGCGTCCGGCGTGCTGCCGAACATCCGCGTTTCGTCCATCAGCAGCATCCCCAGCCGGTCGCACGCGTCTACGATTTCCGGCGCGGGGGCGTGATGCGCGGAGCGATAGGCGTTCGCGCCCATCTCCTTCAGGCGGCGGATCTTGTATTCGTGCAGACCGTCGCTCAGCGCCGTGCCCACGCCGGCGAAGTCCTGGTGCATACACGCGCCGCGGATCTTCAGCGGCTCTCCGTTGACGAACAGGCCCTCGTCCGCGTCAAAGCGCATCGTGCGGAAGCCGACGTTCAGGCTCTCCTCGTCGGACGCGCCGGTTTCATCCTCAACGCGCAGCGTCAGGCGGTAGAGATTCGGCGTGTCCGGACTCCAGCGCTTCACGTTTTCGATTTTGCCCTCGAACGAAAAGGAAGCGCTGTTCCATGCGCCGATATTGAGCGGCTTAACGGCGGTATACACGGTCTTTTCGCCGTCCGTGAGCGTGCAGACGACGCGCGCGGCTCTGGGGCCGTCGCCGTCCATATCGGCGGATACGGTGATTTCGTTTTTGTCCAGATGAAGCGCGTCGCAGAGCAGCAGCCGCGCGTGGCGGTAAATGCCCGCGCCCTCATACCACCAGCCCTCGATTTCGCGCGCGTCGGCAGCTACGGCAATGACGTTTTTCCCGCCGTAATAGAGGTTGTCGGTCAGGTCATAGCGGAAACCGATGTAGCCGCTTGCGTGCCGGTCGATATACTGGCCGTTGATATAGACGCGGCTGTCGCGGTATATGCCGTCGAACTCGACGTAAACGCGCTGGCCGAGCCACTCGGCGGGCACATCGAACGTGCGGCGGTACCAGGCGACCGACGGCACGCGGCGGTAATGCTCCTTGCCGGGAACCTCGCCGTCCATATCGGCGGATACGGTGATTTCGTTTTTGTCCAGATGAAGCGCGTCGCAGAGCAGCAGCCGCGCGTGGCGGTAAATGCCCGCGCCCTCAT
>SFOF01000242.1 GCA_004552515.1 Clostridiales bacterium | reverse complement strand
TTGTCAGGGCGCCGCTTTGCGAGGGCGCGCTCATTGATTTTCCCGCGGAGGAGGCGGCGCATGCCTTTAAGGTGCTGCGTCTGCGCGCGGGCGAGGACATTGAAGTATCCGACGGCGAGGGCGCGCTGTTCGCCGCCGAGCTGACCGAGGTGAGCCGCGAGATCGTGCGCGCGCGCCTGACTGAGCGGCTCGATTCGAAGGAGCCGCCGGTATCGCTTACGCTCTACATGGGCTATCCCAAGGCGGAAAAGCTCGAGCTGATCGTTCAGAAGCTCACCGAGCTGGGCGCAAATCGCGTTGTGCCGGTGGTCATGGCGCGCTCTGTGGCGCGGCCCGACGCGAAGGACGGCGCAAAAAAGCGTGAGCGTCTGGAGCGCATCGCCCTTGAAGCGGCCAAGCAGTGCGGGCGCGGGCGCGTGCCGGAAATCGCCGCGCCGATGAGCTGGAAGCAGGCGCTTGCCGACATGGCGGAGCGCTCCCTGATGCTCGTGCCGTGGGAGGAAGCGCGTGGCACGACGCTGGGAACCGTCCGTGAAGCGCGTCCCGGCGAGACGAATCTCGGCCTGCTCGTCGGGCCGGAGGGCGGCATCAGCGCTGAGGAAATCGAGGATGCGGAGCGCGCGGGCGCCGTGCCGGTCACGCTCGGCCCGCGGATATTGCGCGCCGAGACGGCGGCCATCGCGTCGTCGGCGGTCGTCATGGCGTTCTGGGGCGACGTGTGACGGCGATAGGAAACAGATAAAGGAAGAAAGCACATGAAAACAATCGCGGTTCATACGCTGGGCTGCAAGGTCAATCAATACGACACCGAGGCCATGCTGGAGCTGTTCGAGCGCGCCGGTTATCTGAGCGTGCCCTTCGAGGGCGAGGCCGACGTGTATCTGGTCAACACCTGCACGGTCACCGGCACGGGCGATCAGAAGTCGCTCAAGCTGATCCGGCGGCTCTCGCGCGAGCATCCTCTATCGGACATCATCGTGGCGGGGTGCCTTGCGCAGCGGGATGCTCAACGTGTGTCGCTGCCGGGCGTGCGGCTGGTCGTGGGCAGCCGGCGGCGCGGCGAGGTGGTCGAGCTGCTCGAAAGGGCGCAGCGCGAGAACATCTGCCTTGTGGCGGTGGAGGATCTGAAGGGCGCGCCGTTCGAGTATCTCTCGGTCACGCGGCACGAGGGCAAAACCCGCGCCGTGATGAAGATCCAGGAGGGCTGCGACCGCTGGTGCAGCTATTGCATCATTCCCAGCGTGCGCGGGCCGATTCGCTCGATGCCGCTTGCGGACGTAAAGGCCGAGGCGAAACGGCTGGCCGGCGCGGGCTATGTCGAGCTGGTGCTCACCGGCATCCATCTGGCCAGCTATGGGCGGGAGAGCGGGGAGAGCCTGATCGACGCGATCCGCGTTGTCCACGATACGGAGGGCGTGCTGCGCGTGCGGCTTGGTTCGCTTGAGCCGTTGGTCGTGACCGATGAATTCTGCCGGGCGCTGCGCGAAATGCCCAAGGTCTGTCCGCAGTTTCATCTGGCGCTTCAGTCGGGCTGCGACAGCGTGCTTGGGCGCATGAAGCGGCGCTATACGACGGAGGAATATCGCCGCGCCGCCGAAAAGCTGCGCGCCGTCTGCCCGAATTGCGCGCTGACCACCGACGTGCTGACCGGCTTTCCCGGCGAGACGGACGAGGAAGCGCGCCGGACGCTTGCCTTCGTCGAGGAGATCGGCTTTGCGCGGATCCACGTTTTCCCATATTCCCGCCGCGCCGGAACGCTGGCCGACCGGATGCCCGATCAGGTTCCGCAAAAAATTAAGCATGAAAGAGCGGCTGAATTGATCGATTTGGGGAACAAATTGGAAGAGAAATGCGCCAAAGAGATGATCGGTACGGTCGAGGACGTGCTCTTCGAAACGGAGGAGGACGGGCTCTGCGAGGGCTATACCCCCCGCTATGTGCGCGTGCGCGCGGACGGACGGCCCGGCAGCGTTCAGAAGGTGCTGATTACATCCACGGAGGGCGCGCTGGCTGTGGGGCGTGTCGTTGAGTAGAAAGGAGCGAATGATTCCCATGGACGATTGCCTGTTTTGCAAAATCATTCGGGGCGAAATCCCCGGCGACAAGGTGTTTGAGAATGATAAGGTGTTCGCGTTCCGCGATATTCATCCGCAGGCGCCGGTGCATATACTGATCGTGCCCAAGACGCATGTGGCCAACGTGCTGGAGGGCGCGGACAAGGGCATTGTCGCCGATGTGATCGCCGCCGCCGCGCAGATCGCGCGCGAGCAGGGGCTGGCTGAGAACGGCTTCAGGCTGATCACCAACTGCGGCCGCGACGGCGCGCAGAGCGTTGAGCACCTGCATTTCCACCTGCTGGGCGGCAAAAAGCTGTCCGAAGAGATGGCATAAATATGAACACCCTGTGAAAACAAAGAATTTTCACACAAAAACTATTGACGAGGTCGTTTCCATAGGCTATAATGTAGATTGTGTGGCGAACCCCATGCTACATTGGCCATACAGTGCCAGCAATCGCGAGGGGAGGGAAAACACGATGTCTGAAGTACGTATTCGGGAAAATGAATCCCTGGAAAGCGCGCTGAGAAGATTCAAGCGCATGACTGCCCGTTCCGGCATTCTGGCTGAGGCCAGGAAAAGGGAGCATTATGAGAAGCCCAGCGTAAAGCGCAAGAAGAAGGCGGAAGCCGCCCGCAAGCGCAAGTACTGATCGTCTCGTCGTGAATCGGGAAAAGTCCTTTTGCCGTCGTGGCGAAAGGGCTTTTTTTCACGGCATTGGCACGCGGGGGCGCTGAATTTTACGGCGCGTTTTGCGTTTGTCCGCAGCGCGTTGTTCCTGTGTAAACGGCGCGCCTGTTGTCTGCTCTCATTGAAGCGGCGCGGAAGGCCGCCTGGTTTTGTCAAGCTCGCGCCATTTTTTTTCACCGCGATTGCCGCAGCTTCGGGCGCGGCGCGTTTCGTTAGTTCATCTTTTTTGTTCTACGCAAAATTGGAACTCAATCGATTGTTTCCATCGTTTCTTCTCGAACCCATTTTGTCGCACATCAGCGCTTCAGAGAGCGCCTGGCTGTGCTTGTTTTGATATTTTGCGCTGGAAGGGCATTGTAAGGCGGTTTTGCGGTTACGCAGTCGCTTTTGTGCATTTTTCGAAAAGCGGCATATTCTGCGCGGCGGAAGCATATTCTTATGAATGGAATATACCGCTTGGATTTTTGTATCTAAGAAATTCTGTACGTCCGAAAAAACGGAGAATAACAGCATGATATACACAACTCTATTGAAGCCCCACGCCAACAGCCGTTATCAGGCCGAGGCGCTGAAGCTGGCCGCGTCCGAATTGACGCTTTTGCTCGAAAAGGGCGGCTATCAGGCCGGCGTGCACCCCCAGACGGCGACCGGCGCGGACTGGCTGACGTTCGAAGGGCCGCGCCTTGACGAAAAGCAGGCGGCGCTTCTTGGCCGCGCGGCGCATCTTTATCTGCTCTTTGAAGGCGCGTTAAACGGCGCGCTCACGCCTC
>SFOF01000027.1 GCA_004552515.1 Clostridiales bacterium | reverse complement strand
GTCCTCGCCCAGCACGCTCTCCTCAAACGCCGCGCTGCCCGCCTCCATGCGCGCGCCGTCGGTCAGCACGCACGAACGCGCCTGAACGCCGCGGTCGATATGCGCGTCCTCCCACAGCACCGCGCGCTTGAGACTCGCGCCCGACGACACCACGCTGCGCGCGCCCACGACGCTGTAGGCCCCCACGCGCGCGCCCGCCTCGATCACCGCGTCCTCGCCGATGAAGCACGGCCCCTCGAGCACCGCGCCGCGATCCACCCGCGCGCCGGGCATACGCAGCACGCCGCCCGGCCTGCAATTCACGCTCAGATTGATGCGGCCGTCCATCGCGTCGATATGCGCCTTCAGATAGGCCGCCACGTCGCCGATATCGCACCAGTAGCCGCTCATCGTCCAGGCGCACAGCCCGTCCCCCCGCTTGAGCAGCTTCGGGAACAGATCGCGGCTGAAATCATAGGGCGTCTTTTCGGGAATCATGTCCAGCACCTGCGGCTCGAGGATGTATATACCCGTGTTGACCGTGTCGGAAAACACCTCGCCCCAGCCCGGCTTTTCGACAAAGCGCTTCACGCGTCCGTCCGAATCGGCGATGACCACGCCGTACTCGAGCGGATTTTCGACGTGCTTTATGACGATCGTAGCCAGCGCGCCCTGCCGCTTATGCCACTGATACGCCGCCGTGAGATCGCAGTCGGTCACGCCGTCGCCCGAGAGCACGACGAACGTCTCGTCCAGAAAATCGCGCGCCTGACGCACGCTGCCCGCCGTGCCGAGCGGCGTTTCTTCTATATAGTAGCGCACGTTCATCCCGAAGCGCGCGCCGTCGCCCAGCCAGCTCGTAACGCTCTCGGGCAGATACATCAGCGTCGCCGCGGCCTCGCGTATGCCGTGGCGCTCAAGCAGCTCCAGCGAGTAGCTCAGCACCGGCCTGTCCATCAGCGGCACCATGGGCTTGGGCCGACCGCACGTTAAGGGACGCAGCCGGCTGCCTTCGCCCCCCGCCATGATAATCGCCTTCATAATCGCAATCCCTCCGTCAATGCGCGGACAGAATCTGTTCCTGCCGCATATTTCCATGCGCTTATCATGACCGTTTCATTTTTGCTTTATTCATCAAAGCGTCGCCCGATTTGAAAAGAACGCCCCTCAAACGCGCATGAGCGCCCGAACCCGCGTCTCGCCGCCCTCATTCAGGCCCTCGCCGCGCCCCGAAAACGCCGCCTGCCCCAGCCGCAGCAGACCCTCGTCGCCCGCGTCAATCAGCAATAGCGCCGTGCCGCGCCGCATATACGCCTTCATGCGCTCCTCGTCGCCGGTATAGCACGCGTCCAGATCCGCGTCCGCCCCCCGCGCGCAGGAAAAGGCGTACTCAAGCGCCTCGCCCCGCCCGCGCGCCGACTGATCCTGAAACAGCAGTATGCGCAGCGCCCGTCCGCTCTGATCGGCCAGATGCCGTCCGGCCCGCACAAGCGGCCACAGCCCCGCATCCGCGCGCCGCACGCATACCGTCACGCAGCTTCCTTCCATCTCCACGCACCCCTTCCGCTCTATTTATATGCAAGCACCGCCGGAAAGCTGACAAATCCGGCTTGCATTTTGGCGTTTTCGATGCTAAAATGTATGATAGAATGGTTTTAGAGTTTCAAAGCAGACTGAAGTCTGTATTTGGCATTAAAACAGACTTTGGTCGTTTATAGATGTGCTGTTTTCGAACTTCGGTCTGTTTCATGGGAGGATATGCGCTTGTCTAATCCGTTTTTGCCGGTCTGCCCCGAGGACGTCGCCGCGCGCGGCTGGGATCAGCCGGATTTCGTGTTCGTCACCGGCGACGCTTATGTCGATCATCCCTCGTTCGGGTTGGCCATCATATCGCGTGTGCTGGAAAAGGCTGGCTACAAGGTGGCCATGCTGCCGCAGCCGGAATACCACGACTGCGAGGCGTTCAAGCTGTTCGGCCGCCCGCGGCTGGGCTTTCTGGTCACCTCGGGCGTGATCGACTCGATGGTAAACCACTATACCGCCGCGAAAAAGCGCCGCAGCGAGGACGCGTATTCCCCCGGCGGCCGCGCGGGCTATCGTCCCGACCGCGCCGTCATCGTGTATTGCAACCGCATCCGCGAGGCCTATGGCAGCATTCCGATCCTCATCGGCGGCGTGGAGGCATCGCTGCGCCGGTTCGCGCACTATGACTACTGGGACGACCGCGTGCGCAACTCGATCCTCGTCGATTCGGGCGCGGACGTGCTGATGTACGGCATGGGCGAGCGCATTATATTGGAGACGGTGCGCGCGCTGGAGAGCGGCGTGCCCTTCCACGATATGCGCATCCCCGGAACGTGCGTCATGTCCCGCGAGATCGAGCCGTCCTACGTCACGATCGAATCGGCTGAGGAGGTCGCCGCCGACAAGAAGGCCTATGCGCGCGCTTTCAAGGTTCAGTACGACGAGCAGGATCCCGTGCGCGGGCGCGGCATCTGTCAGAAGCACGGCGCGCGCTATCTGATCGCCAACCCGCCGGCCATGCCGCTTTCTCAGAAGGAGCTGGACGACACCTACGCCCTGCCCTATGTGCGCGCGTGGCACCCGATGTACGACAGCCTGGGCGGCATCCCCGCGCTCAAGGAAGTCGAGTTTTCCATCGCCCATGTGCGCGGCTGCTACGGCGCGTGCTCGTTCTGCGCGCTGACGTTCCATCAGGGGCGCATCGTCACGGCGCGCAGCCATGAATCGGTCATCGCCGAGGCGAAAAAGCTCACGAAGCTGCCCGACTTTAAGGGCTATATCCACGACGTGGGCGGCCCCACGGCCAACTTCCGCCGCCCTGCCTGCGACGGCCAGCTCAAGCGCGGCGCGTGCAAGAACCGCCAGTGTCTCTTCCCCACGCCCTGCCGAAATCTGGTGGCCGACCACAGCGACTACATATCGCTCCTGCGCGAGCTGCGCGCGCTGCCAGGCGTAAAGAAGGTGTTCATCCGCTCCGGCATCCGCTTCGACTATCTGCTGGCCGACAAAAGCCCCGCCTTCCTCAACGAGCTGGTGCGCCATCACGTCAGCGGCCAGCTGAAGGTCGCGCCCGAGCACGTCGCGCCGCGTGTGCTGCGCACGATGGGCAAGCCGCCGGTCGAGGTGTACAACCGCTTCGTCGAGGCCTACAAAAGGGCCAACCAGCAGGCCGGAACCGACCAGTACCTCGTGCCCTACTATATGTCCAGCCATCCGGGCTGCACGCTGAACGACGCGATCGAGCTGGCGCTCTACATCCGCCGCAGCGGCCATCGCCCCGAGCAGGTGCAGGACTTCTATCCCACGCCGGGCACGCTGTCCACGGCGATGTTCTATACCGGCCTTGATCCGCGCGACATGAGCGAGGTGTACGTGCCCCGTTCTCCCGAGGAAAAGGCCATGCAGCGCGCGCTGATGCAGTATTTCCTGCCGCAGAACCGCGAGCTGGTCGTCAAGGCGCTCCGAAAGGCCGGGCGCACCGATCTGATCGGCTTCGGCCCCGACTGCCTGATTCGCCCCGAACGCGCCCATGCCGCTTCCCCCGCCGCCCCGCAGAAGCCGGGCCGGGCCGGCAAAAACGCGCGCCCAAACGACCGCCGCGAAAGCGCCCCGCAGAACAGACGCGGCCGAGCCGGAAGCAGCCGGAAGCCCGCGTCCGATTCGAAGCGTCCGAAGCGCTGAGGTTTTTTCACTCTCGAACGGCCAAAGGTCACCCGCGCTGAAGCTGGATTTCAGAAAAAAGAGGCGTGTTCGCACTCTTTTTGTCGGAGCCGGGCTTTCAGCCGCCGTTTTGAGCGGAGTTTTCGCAGCGCTTAAACTGCCCGCCGCCGGACAAGAGCGCTTTCGAAGGAAAATATCTCTTTCGTCCTCAGTGCGGAAGGCAAAGGCGCGGCCTTCCGAAATCCCGCCCGAAAACAGCGGACGGCAAAGCGCTTCGGACAAAGGCGCCGTTCCCAATCTTGGCCGAACGGAGAACGCTTTTCAAAACACTCCACACTATTTCCCGCAAAAGGAGACATAAACGCCATGAAAAAGGGCATTGAACGCCGGGATCAGATCATCGAAGCCGCCGAAAGGCTGTTTTACGAGAAGGGCTACGAGCAGACCTCCGTCCAGGATGTGCTGGATGCGCTCTCGCTGTCGAAGGGCGGCTTTTATCACTATTTCCAGAGCAAGATCGAGCTGCTCGAGGCCGTGTGCCGCCGCCAGAGCGTCCGCGACGCGGAGGAGATGACCGCCGCCGTGGCGCAGAAGGAGGGCGCGGTCGCGAAGCTCAACACGCTGCTGCAATACTGCGGCCTGCTGCGCCGCGACCGCATGGACTTCGCGCTGCTGGTGCTGCGCGTGGGCTATCTGGGCGGGAGCCTTCAGCTGCGCGCCTGCCTGCGCGAGGGGCTGATGGAGGCCGCGCTGCCCATGATGCGCGAGATCATCCTCGAGGGCATGGCAGAAAATGTATTTTTTACGCGCTTTCCGGACGACATCGGGGAACTTATCCTCCAACTTTTCGCCAATATAACTGACGAGCTGGCCATGCTGATCGCGTCCGGCGCGCCGGAGAACCAAATGGGCGATATGCTCACGCGGCTCGAAACCTACCGCTGCTCGGTCGAAACGCTGCTGGGCGCGCCCTTCGGCACGATCACGCTCTGCGATCTCAGGCTGATCCCCGAAGCCGCCGCCGCCATGGCCGCGAAGGGCTGACGCAATTTCATCTGTAAAGCGAGGCTATTCACCATGATGCGCAACAAACGCACGCTCATCTTCCTGGCGCTGATGCTGGCGCTGCTGCTGGGACTGACCGCCTGCACGGCCAAACCGGTCGATACGCCCACGCCCTCCCCGAACGCCGGCACGACCGACGCCCCCGGCGACGCGTCCCCCGCGCCGACTGACGACACGCCGGCCGCGCCCGCCAATCCCGCCGCGACGACGGCACAGCCCGCCGCCGACGCGCCCACTGCGACGGCCACGGCCAAGCCTGCCGCCACAGCCACGACCAAGCCCACCGCGACTGCGACAAGCAAGCCCACCGCGACTGCGACAAGCAAGCCCACCGCGACGAACACACCCTCCTCGGAAGTGTCCGCCGCGCCCGGCAATCCCATGGCCGCGGGCAACACGCCCTCAATCGACATCACTGAGGAAAGCAAGGGACTTCTGGACGGCGTGAAGATCGGCATCGATCCGGGCCATCAGGCGCACAGCAACAGCGCTCAGGAGCCCGTCTCCCCCGGCAGCAAGGAAACCAAGGCAAAGGTGTCCAGCGGCACGCAGGGCGTTAAGACGCGCGTGCCCGAATACGAGGTCAATTTGCAGGTGGCGCTGCTGCTGCGGGACGCGCTTGAGGCGCAGGGCGCGACCGTCTACATGACGCGCGACACCAACGACATCGACATTTCCAACGTTGAGCGCGCCGAGATGATGAACGAGCTGGGCGTGGACGTGGTGCTGCGCCTGCATTGCAACGGCAGCACCAATCAGTCGACCAGCGGCATCGGCCTGTACGTCAAATCCAGCGGAGACGGCGCCGAGGAAAGCTACGCCATCAGCGAGGTGCTGATCGCCGCTATGGGCGAGGCCACCGGCGCGAACACCGAGTCCGTTCATGTGCGCGACACCTACTCCGGCCTGAACTGGTCCACCGTGCCGAGTATACTGGTCGAGATGGGCTATATGTCCAATCCCGACGAGGACGAGAAGCTGTGCAGCCCCGAATATCAGAGCGATCTGGTTCACGGCATGATCGACGGGCTGATTACCTACTTTACCGAGCACCCCGTGAGCGCGCCGTCCGCTTCCCCGTCCGTTTCGCCCGAAGCGAGCGCCTCGTCCGTGCCCGATAAAGAGTAACGCAAAAAAAGCGGTCGCAGTCAGCGCCGCTTGGGGAGGCGACATCCATGTACAACGAACTGACCCCCGGCGACATCAAAAAGATGCAGGAGGAAATCGACTATCGCACGAGCGTCGTGCGGCCCAAGCTGATCGAAGATTTGCAGGCCGCGCGCGCCATGGGCGATCTGAGCGAAAACTTTGAATACAAGACGGCCAAGCGCGAACTGGGCAAATGCAACAGCCGCATCCGCTATCTCAACCGCATGATTGCGACGGCGAAGGTCGTCTCCGACAAGAGCGCGCCCGACGTGGTCGGCCTGTACGACCGTCTGGAGATTCTCTCCGAGGGAGACGACGAAACCGAGTGGATCGAGATCGTCACGACGCTGCGCCAGAACGTGCTGGAGGGGCGCATCAGCAAGGAATCGCCGCTGGGCAAGGCCGTGCTGGGACACCGCGTGGGCGACCATGTGACCGTGCGCGTGGACGACGAAACCAGCTACGACGTGGAAATCCGTTCTCTCGAAAAGGGCACGGACGACGGCAGCGTGCCGATCAACCGATTCTGACGTTCCCGCGCCGCATCAAAAGCGCCGCGCCGTATTAAATACACGGCGCGGCGCTTTGTTTTTTATTTCGCGGCTTCCATCTTTTTCTTCTCGGCCTTCATGATAGGCAGCCATTCCTTAAAGGCGATCACGATCGGCACGCCCAGGCCGAAGATGCTCATGCGGATGCAGTTCCAGAATTCCTTCTTGGCTTCGATGTATTCCTTAGTGGGCATAACAAGTCACTCCCTGTGATTTTTGCCGATATTATACAGCGCCCCGCCGCTAATTCTCCGCCAAGAGATATACAGGCGCGCTAAGGAGCCATAAAGAATGGCGCTTTGCCCGCAGACACCCCGCGCACAGGCGCCGCGCTTATGCTATAATAGCAGCGTCATTCCAAAGAGCGCGCCCGTTTCGAGCGCAGCCCCGATCAAACCGATTGAGGGAGGATTCCCATGCTGAAGTACGCGCACAAGCTCAAGCCCATTCTCATCGACGTTCTCAAAACGCTTCTGCTGTTTTCGGCGGCGACGCTCATTTCGCTGCTCCTATCGAACATCAATAACGACAACAACCCCTTCGCCGTGCCGGTGTTCATCCTCGCGGTGGCGCTGATTGCGCGCGTCACGCAGGGCTACGTCTACGGCATCGTCGTCTCCCTGGTGAGCGTGCTGTGCGTCAACTATATGTTCACCTATCCCTTTTTCGAGTTCGATATGTCGATCGCCGGCTATCCGCTCACGTTCGCGGCCATGCTGGGGGTGTCGATCATCATCAGCACGCTGACCACGCAGATCAAGCGGCAGGAGCGCCTGCGCTACGCCATGGAGGCTGAAAAGACGCGCGCGGATCTGCTGCGCTCGGTTTCGCACGATCTGCGCACGCCCCTGACCAGCATCGTCGGCTCCTGCTCGATCCTGCTCGACTCGCCGCAGCTCGACCGCGCCGATCAGCGGGAGCTGCTGCTCGGCATCAGCAAGGACGCGCACTGGCTCATCCGCGTGACCGAGAACATACTCTCGCTGACCAAGTTCAGCACGTCCAACGTGCAGCTGCGCAAGGAAAGCGAGGTCATCGAAGAGATCGTCGGCAGCGCCATCGTCAAATTCCGCAAAAATCACCCCTCCATCAGCGTCCGCGTAGACCGGCCGGAGCACATACTGCTCTGCCCCATGGACGCGACGCTCATCGAGCAGGTGCTCGTCAATCTGTTTGAAAACGTGGCCATACACGCTGAAAACGCCGACCGCATCACTGTGCGCATCGAGAGAAAGAGCGATCGCGCCGTCATCGCCGTGGAGGACAACGGCGCAGGCTTTTCAAACGATCAGCTGAGCGCGCCCTTCGACGGTCACTGCACGCCTAGGAACGCCGTGAGCGACAACCACCGCAACATGGGCATCGGCCTGAGCGTATGCCGCTCCATCGTGCGCGCGCACGGCGGCGATATTTCAATCGGCAATCTGGCCGGCGGCGGCGCGTCCGTCCGGTTCTGGCTGCCCTGTGAGGAGGAGGATTATGATGAATAGCACGCCGTGCAAAATCCTGATTGTGGAGGACGATCCCGGCATCCGTATGTTCCTTAAAACCACGCTAAGCACCAACGGCTGCGAACCGCTCGTCGCCGCGACCGGCCGCGAGGCGCTCGAAATGATCACGTCGCACTGCCCGGACTGCGTGCTGCTCGATCTGGGACTGCCGGACATGGACGGCACGGAGATCATCAAAAACGTGCGCGCCTGGTCAAAAATCCCGATCGTCGTGATCTCGGCGCGCGGCTCCGAGGAGGACAAGGCGCGCGCGCTCGATCTGGGCGCGGACGACTATCTGGTCAAGCCCTTCGGCGCGATCGAGCTGATGGCGCGCATCCGCACGGCGATCCGGCACACCGTCACCGTCGTGGACAACGACGGCATCGCCCTGAACGGCCTGTGCCGGGTGGGCGAATTGACGATCGACTACCGCAAGCACCGCGTCTTTCTGAGCGGGCGTGACACGGGACTGACGCCCAACGAATTCCGCATCGTGGCGCTGCTGGGCAAGCACTCCGGCCAGGTGGTCACCTACAAGGCGATCCTGCGCGAGCTGTGGGGGCCTTACGCCACGCACGACAACAAGATCCTGCGCGTCCACATGGCCAACATCCGCCGCAAAATCGAACCGAACCCCGACGAGCCGACCTTCATATTCACCGAGGTGGGTGTGGGCTATCGCATGGCCGACTGCGATTAAAGGGCGTTTTCTAAAGGGAAAACCGCTGGTTCAAGCGGCGTTTTCGTAAGGGCGCGGCGCTCAGGTTCAGGACAACCCACACCGGTTTGGCGGGGGCCAGGGGCGCTTAACGCAGATCTGGCGGAAAGGGTGCGAAAACAAGCACTCAAAAAAGCGGGGAATCACGCTCCAATCCGCCATTTTTCACAGAATTGCCGGTTTACAAAACAGGCGATTCCCCTTATAATGAAAAGGGGTTTTATTTCCTTCAAGGAGAGAGACATGTTTCGAGATAAATACAGACAACAGATCACCTGGGGCATTACGGTTTTCATTCTCCTGTTCATGGCCATCGCGTGTTATTTCCTGTTCCTGCGCTGGGGCAATGTGGTCAAGGGCTGGAACACGATCTCCGGCATACTCGCGCCGGTTTCGTTCGGACTGATCATCGCCTATCTGCTGGACTCGCTGGTATCGGCGTTCATCCATCTCTTCGAAAGGATTCCGCTGCCAGCGCGCGCCAATAAAGCCCGCTGGGGCAAGGTCTACCGCGCGCTGTCGATCGTCGCCAGCGAGGTGATCTTCGTGCTGGTCATTGCGCTGCTGATCAGTTCGATCATCCCGCAGATCATCGACAGCCTGATGACCATCATCTCCAACATTGACACCTACGCCGCCAATCTGGAGGCCTGGAGTACGCCGCTGCTGGAGGACTACCCGGCGGTCAAGCCTTACGTCCTCGAGCAGTTCAAGGCCGCCGAGACGTTCGTCACCGATTTTCTCAAGAACGACCTGCTCTCCGTCATCACCCGCGTGACCAGCGGCCTGTTCGAGGTGGGCACCTACGTCTACAACTTTATCATCGGCCTGATCGTTTCGATCTATCTGCTCTTCAGCAAGACCCGCCTGATCGGCCATTTCAAGAAGCTGCTCTATACGCTCTGTCCGCCCGCGCACGCCAACAGGACGCTTGAAATCGCCCGCTACACCAACCGCGTGTTCAAGGCCTTCCTGGTGGGCAAGCTGGTCGATTCGACCATCATCGGCCTGCTCTGCTTCCTCGGAACGACGCTTTTGCGCATCCCCTATTCGCTGCTGATCAGCATCGTCGTGGGCGTGACCAACGTCATTCCCTATTTCGGCCCGTTCATCGGCGCGATTCCCTCGGCGCTGCTCGTGCTCATGCTTGATCCGTACAAGTGCCTGGTGTTCGTGATATTCATCATCGTCCTCCAGCAGATCGACGGCAATCTCATCGGCCCGAAGATTCTGGGCAACACCACCGGCGTGTCCTCGCTGGGCGTGCTGATCTCCATCCTCGTGGGCGGCGGTCTGTTCGGCCTGCCGGGGATGCTGGTGTGCGTGCCCACCTACGCCGTGCTCTATTCGCTCATCAAGGGCTGCGCGGAGCAGAAGCTCACAAAGCACGGTATGCCCACCGAGACGGCGACCTACGTCACGCTCGATCAGATCGATCCCGAGACGCTCGCCCCCAGCGCCATCACCGCGGCGCAGACGGCGGCGGCCGCCGAAAACAGCGGCGCGAAAAACCTCATCAAACGGGCCTTCGGCGCGCGCAGGAAGAAAAAATAAGTCAAACCCGGGCACACTATTTAATATGAAAGCCTCCCCTCGCAGAAAGGAGCGGCCGCTCATGTCCAATCCATCCACTCAGGTGGCCGTGATCGCCATCATCGTCAAAAGCTACGACGCGGTTGACGCGCTCAACGCGCTGCTGCACGAATACAGCGCCTATATCATCGGGCGCATGGGGCTGCCCTATCCGTCCCGCCGCATCAACATCATCTCCGTCGCGCTGGACGCGCCCGAGGCTGTGATCAGCGCGCTGGCCGAAAGGCTGGACGCGATCAACCATGTGCGCGCGAGCGTCGCCTATTCCGACGCGGAGTAAGGAGCGTAAATCATGATACGGCCCATCGTCCATGACGAGGCGCTGCTCAGCCGGCCCTCCCTGCCCGCCGGAGCCGATGACCTCGGCACGGCGCAGGATCTTCTGGACACGCTGCGCGCCCATAATCAGGAATGTGTCGGCATGGCGGCCAACATGATCGGCGTGAGCAGACGCATCATCGTCTTTAACGACGAGGGACGGCTGCGCGCGATGCTCAATCCCGAGATCGTCCGCCGCTCGCGCCCCTATGAGACGGAGGAGGGCTGCCTGTCGCTGACGGGCGTGCGCCCCGCGACGCGCTATCTTTCCATCCGCGTCCGATTCCAGGACACGGCGCTGGCCGAGCATACCGAAACCTTCACCGGCATGACGGCGCAGATCATCCAGCATGAATGTGATCATCTGGAGGGCATCCTCATCTGAACGCCAAATGGCCGGACAAGCGCTTTGCCCGGCCGTTTTTTTGTAAAGCGACGCGCGTAAAAAGTGTTCACGAACGACACATCGGCGCGTCTTTGTGTTTTAATACGCGAGTTATTTATCTCTAACACGCGTTGTGATATATTGAAAGTCAGGAAAGGACATTCATCCTGCCCTTTCCGATGGATTATGTAAGGAGGATTTATTATGTGAAGCACATATTGGTGGGCGCTCCTGGCTGCGGGAACGGCTGCCGCCTCCCTTTCCAAGCCGCAAGGACATAATCTCATGAAGCTGCCGTCGTTCCGCGGCGTCGTCGAGGTGCGCGCCAGCCTGCCCGGCCGGATGCGCCTGACCATCCCCGCCCTGCGCGAGGACAGTGCCCGCGCCGAGGACATGAAGCGCCAGCTGACGGTCACGGGCGTGGTGCGGGATATTCGCATCGAGCCGCGCACCGCCTCGCTGCTGGTCTGCTATGACGAAACGCAGGTTGAAGCCGCCGTGCTCGAGGGCGCGATCATCCGCCTGATGGGGCTTGAGGAGCGCATCAAATCGGGCGCGCCCTGCCTGGCCGAGAGCGGAATCAAGGCGCTCTTGCGCGCCGTGGATGAAAGCGTCATGGCGCTGACCGGCGGCGTGCTGAACGCAAAAACGCTGGCGGCGCTCTCCATGGGCGCGGCGGGTCTGCTCAGCCTGTCCCGATGCGGATGGGGCGTGCCGGGCGCGATGACGCTCTTATGGTGGGCCGCGAGTCTGTTCGGGAGGAATACGACGCCATGAACGCGCTGTAAAAACGCCTGATCAAGGGCTATCTCACGCCCGAAAATGATTGCGATCTGCCTGGCCGGCTCCGACTCGGCTTTCGCAAATACAATCTGTTGCCGCCTGAGGCGCTGCCCTATCTGCACTATGTGAAGGACGCGCTCGACATGCCCGGCGGCGTGATCGACGTGCAATTAAACGCGCGCATCGGCACGGCGCTCATACTCTACGACCCGTCTGTCACCTCCTCCCGCCAGATCATGAAGTGGATCGGCATCGTGACCGACGTGGGGCTGGAGCTGGCCGGCGAGCAGAACTGGCAGCCGTGCGACGAAGGGCGCATCGCGCAGCTCATGAGAAACCGCCTGAAGGGCTATCTTCCAATCAATTAAACCTCAAAAAAAGGCGATATTATGCTGACGAAGGAAAACACGAAGGACTGGATGAAGGCTCATCCGGTCAGCAATCTGCCCGGTCGCATCCGTCCGTCGGCCGACGGGCTGAAATACCTCTTTGAGCAGCGCCTTGAAATTGCGCAGGCGCTGGCCGAAATCCCCGGCCTGCGCCGCCTGTCCCGCGCGACGATGAACATCGTGCATCAGAACTTCGCGACGGTCATCGGCATCAACACGGTCGGCCTGATTCTGGGCGCGGCCAGCAACATTTCCGTCATGATGAGCGCGCTCATGCACAACGCCTCGACGATCCTGGTCGTCGCCAATTCGCTCAGGCTGCTGTTCATGTCCCCGAAGGAGAGATGATATTTGTCCATGCGCAATGAAAAAGACGCGCTGCATCTGGATGTGCTCTCGGCCATTCCCGGCCGCATCCGCGTGCTGTTTGAAATGCCCGTGCCCAACGAGGCGCTGCTTGCGCGGATCCCCGGCGTGCTGGAGAGCCGCTACAACCCGCGCATCCGCACGCTGACCTGCCGCTACGACAGCGGCGTAATCTCGGAGGAACAGCTCATCATCCGCATCGGCGCAATTTACGTCAGCCAGGCCAAGACCAGCCTGCTGCACGTCAAGCGCTGCGAGGAGGAGGGCTTCTCCATGGCCCCGAGCGGCTATCTGGCGCTGGGGTGCATCGCGCTGGACGGCGCCATGTCGCTCACCGCGTCGCCGCTTCAGGCGTTCACGCGCTGGCTGTCGGCCGGCACGACGCTGGCCGCCGTCGTCGAGCACGGCTACCAGGAGCTGCATGTGCGCGGCAGCTTTGATCCCGAGGTCATGTCCATGTTCTATCTGGTCAACTCGCTGGGCAAGCCCAATGGCACGCGCGCCAGTATGCTGGCCTGGATCCTCACATTCGGCCGGCACCTGATTCCCCGCGGCCCGCGCGAACAGGCCTATCTGGTCAGCCTCGTCGGTCAGCGCGTCACGCTGACCCCCATGCGCTCGGGCGAAAGCCAGGCCACCTTCGCCGGACATATGCTGCGCCGCAGCGTTGAAATGATAGCCCGAAAGGGATAATCATTCGATAAAACCGCATCATCGATTCATTAAAGGAAGAAAAAGTCATGTTCAATCTCAACGCGAATCCCCTGGTGAAGGGCATACTGATCGGCGTGGGCGTAAGCGCCGTCGGCTTCTATGCCTACAAGTGCAACGAGGAAAAGGTGGACGCCTTCATGCGCCGCCACGGCGTGAAGGTCAAGACTCTGACCGCCGGCTTTGAAACCATGTCCGTCGAGGATCTGATGCGCACCAAGGAGAGCATCGAGGATCTCATCGCCGAGAAGGAGCTTCAGGAGCAGAGCGTGACCGTCGAGGCCAGCGCCCCGAGGTCGGCTGACAAACCGCATTGCGCGCCGGATGTATCGCAGCATCCGGCGCGTTTTTTTATGAAAAACGCCGCAACAAACGAAAATATCCCTGCGTCTAAATGGGTGTTTCAGGAAGGAGAAAAGGTTCTGAAGCAAGGCTATACCTCAAAACACATCGCACCGCTCAAGGAGGAAAACATCCATGAAAAAGATACTGTCCATACTGCTCGTTCTGATTCTGTCGCTCGGCTGCACGGCCGCGCTGGCCGAAACCGCGCCCGCGGACGACAATGCCGCCGAGGCCGCCGACGCGCCCTGGTATGAAATGGGCGACGACGGCTATTCCGTCCGCGTGACGCTGCCCGGCGATACCGAGGGCTATAAGTGGGTCAGCGAGATCTCCGTGCCCGAAATGATGAAGGTCAAGAGCGAATCGACCGCCGAGGACGGCGCTTACACCGCCGCCTACACCGCCACGATGGAGCAGGCCGGCACCGTCAGCCTGATCTTCCGCTATGTGAACGACAGCGACGAGGCGCTCAAAACCCGCGTGCTGGAGCTGTTTGTCAACGAGAGCGGCGAATTGTTCGTCGAGTCCGCGCTGAATCAGGACCCCAGCGCCGACTGGTATGAAATCGAGCCCGAAACCGGCGTGCTGACCGTGCGCCTGAGCGCCAACGCCACCACCGGCTATGAGTGGACGTTCACCTCGACCGACGAAAGCGCCGTCGAGCTGATCACCAGCGAATATGTCGAGGATGAAGCGGACGCCGATCTGGTGGGCGTGGGCGGCACCTATGTCGCCAGCTTCCGCGGCCTGAAGCAGACCGCCGACACCCTTGAGCTGACCTTCTCCTATGGCCGCTCCTGGGAGGAAAAGCCCATCGAGATGCGCACGCTGACGCTGAGCGTCGATCAGGACAACAAGCTGAGCGTCGAGCGCGTCGATCTGTTCGACATCATCGCGCCCATCGAATAACAAAGGGACACAAAAATTCCCGCCGCGTTTCTCCCCGAGAGAGCACGGCGGGAATTTTTGCGTATTGCGGTGATGCACGCGCCGGAAGCCATTTCTGCGGGCGGCTTGAGAGCACATATTTCCCGCGTCGTAAAGTCAAAAAACGCTCCAATCCCCCCGCGCGCTTTGCAAAGAATAGCGACCCTTTCGCCCGTTCCACTGCGCGTTTGGGGAAAGCAGAAGCGGCCTTATTTCGCCCCTGCCCGCGTTTTTGTGAAACAAATAGACCGCAAATAGAAAAAATCGCCGTACGGGACGCTCAAAGGGCGGCTTCCGCACGGCGATTGCGCTTTATTTATTGTTCCGACATATGCGCCTCGATCTGGCGCACGGCCTCCTCCGCCGCGCCGTTGTTGTCCGCGGCGCAGTCGGCAAAGGCCGCGTAGAGCGGCGCGCGTCTATCGTACATCACGTGCAGATCGCCCTGCGAGAGCGGCCTTCCCTCGCGCGGCAGACGGTCAATATCCCGCTTCAGCCATACGATCAGGCCGTTCTGATGCAGCGGCGCATAATTTTCAGGCCGCGTGACGCAGCCGCCGCCGGTCGCGATAATCGCGCCGGAGCGCCTGCCCACCTCCTGAAGCACGGCGGTTTCGAGCCGCCTGAAGCCCTCTTCCCCATCCCGCGCGAAAATTTCGGGAATCGAGCAGCCCGCGCGCCCGGCGATAAGCGCATCCGCGTCGATAACGGGTCGTCCCGTCTCTTCGGACAGCAGGCGCGCGACGGTGGTCTTGCCGCAGCCGGGCATACCGACCAGCACAACATTGCGCATTTCGTTCGTCAGCGCGCGCACAATGCGCTTGATAACGCCATCCTCCAGCGCGCGGCCCGTAAATACCTCGCAGCTGCGCCGCGCCTGCGCCACCAGCATATCGAGTCCGTTCGCGGCGGGTATACCCAGCGCCTCCGCCTGCAAGAGGAACGCCGTGCGCGCGGGGTTATAGATCAGATCGACCGCCGCGCGGCACTTCGGGAACAGCGCCAGATCGACGGGACGCGCGCCGTTGTTCGGATACATTCCCACCGGCGTGGCGTTGACGATGAGATACGCGTCGGCATGGCGGCCGAGATTCGTATAATTGTCCGCGCCGCTGCGGCTGATCACGACATGGTTTGCGCCCAGCCGCTCCAGCACCTCGCAGACCGACAGGCTCGCGCCGCCGCTGCCCAGCACGAGCGCCTTTTTGCCCGCCGGATCGACATGGTTCGTCCGCAGCAGATGCTCGAAGCCGTAGGGATCGGTGTTGTCGCCGTAGATCGTGCCGTCGCCGAGCGTCATCGAGGCCTGCGACCGCTCAAGCAGCAGGATTCCATCGTGGAGCACGTCGTAGCGGATGCCGT